>NZ_CM002692.1:2933548-3037452 GCF_000632515.1 Parageobacillus genomosp. 1 | reverse complement strand
AATATATAAATTAAAAAGAAAATAATTAGCATAAAATATTAATTTTTTATTTTGTCATGAAATTTTTCTTGCAAAATCGCTAAAAAGTGATGAACGCTTTTAGCAACATAGCGATTTTTTTCAATGATTGCCGCTGCTTCTGCCTCAATGGAAGAATCAATAATATCAAGCACGCAAATGTCTGGGAGGCGGAAAAAAGAAACGGTCGATTTGGGGACGATGGTTGCGCCGACCCCTTTGGAAACGAGGGAGAGCAAAATCGTTGCATCAGGGCACTCGCAAATGACTTTTGGTTCGAAGCCGTGGCGCCGGCATTCATGGATGACGAGTTCGTATTGTCCTTTTCCTTGGATGCGGTGAAGAAGAAGGAGAGGAACATCCGCAAACTCTTTCATATACATATGCGGTTTAGAAATGTTCCATTGCTTCGGGAGGACGGCGACATAAGGGTCGCTTGGCAAGCGAATCATTTCATAGTGATAAGAATCAATAGGAAGACGGACGATCCCGATGTCAATTTCCCGCTGTTTCAATAACTCGCAGATGAAAAAACTATCTCCTTCACGTAAATGAAATTTCACATTTGGAAACGATTGATGGAAAGGCTGAATGATTTCCGATAAATAGTAAAAGCACGATTTGACACAGCCGATGGACAACACCCCATTTGTTCCTTCTTCGATTTCGCGGACTTCTAAAATGGCATCTTCTAACTGCTGAAGCAGCTGTTTTGCTTTTTTATATAAAATTTTCCCTGGCTGCGTTAACTCCAGCTTTTTGGCGTTTCGATCCAATAATGTAACTCCGAGCGTTTCCTCTAGCTGTTTGAGCTGCTGGCTTAATGGCGGTTGTGCCATATGCAACTTTTTTGCCGCTTTTGTAATTTGCCCTTCTTCGACGATCGTCGTAAAGTATTTTAAATGCCTGATATCGACCATCTTCCTCACCCCATTTACATATATTTTTTATATGGCAAAGCAATGTTTTTTATATTTTTCATATATGAAATCATATGTTATATTAATTCCAAAGATTCAGAAAATAATAATTAGAAAGAGAGGTGGGTAAGACATTTAGTTTAGAAAGCGCTTACTATTGTGATTATACATGAATTTGGAAAAAGAATGTAGGAGGGAGAAAACAATGCCTGCAAAAACAGGGAAGGAATATATCGAACGGCTAAAGAAGGCGAAAAGCAGTGTTTATATTCACGGCGAAAAAGTAGAAGACGTAACCGAACATCCCGCGTTTAAAAACGTCATCCAGTCGATGGCCCGTCTATATGACCTCCAATATGAAAAGCCGGACAAAATGCTTTATACGTCGCCAACGACGGGGAATCCAGTTGGCATGACGTATATTCAGCCAACGACAAAAGAAGAATTGATCGCCAGACGGGAAGCGACGCAGGAATGGGCGCGCACCTCGGCGGGAATGATGGGCCGTTCGCCAGATTACTTAAACGCGGAAGTGATGGCGATGGGAATCGCCAATGATCTTTTCGCTGAAGATGATCCAATGTTTGCCGAGAATGCGAAAAACTATTACGAATACGCGCGCGAAAACGACATCAGCCTGACACACACGTTAATTCATCCGCAAATGAACCGCTCGAAAGCCCTTCACGAACAAAAAGACGCCAACGTTCCATTGCATTTAGTAGAAAAAAGAAAAGACGGCATTATCGTCAGCGGCATTCGCCTGCTGGCAACGCAAGGCGGCATTACCGATGAAATTTTAGTCTTCCCGTCCACGGTCAAAAAATCGGGATCAGGAGAAGATCCGTATTCGCTCGCCTTTGCGATCCCAAATAATACGCCAGGGGTTAAATTTATTTGCCGCGAAGCGTTTGACTACGGCAGAAACCATTGGGATCATCCGCTAGCTTCCCGCTTTGAAGAGGGGGATGCGATCGTTTCCTTTGAAAACGTATTCGTACCGTGGGAGCGCGTGTTTGTCTGTGGAAATTCATCTATTTGCAACCGGACGTTCCGCGAAACGAACGCGGTTGTTCATATGTCCCACCAAGTGGTGGCGAAAAACATCGTCAAAACCGAATTTATTCTTGGCGTAACGCTTTGCATTATGGATGCGATTGGCATCGACCAGTTCCAGCATGTCAAAGACAAAGGAACGGAAATTATGCTCGTGCTCGAGACAATGCGCAGCCATTTGTATCGTGCTGAGCATAATGCGAAACCGGACCGCTGGGGAACCATGACGCCGGATTTTGCCGCTCTTGATGCAGCGCGAAATTGGTATCCGCGCATTTACCCGCGCCTTGCCGAAATTGTTCGCATTCTAGGCGCTTCCGGCATGATGGCGATTCCGACGGAGGCCGATTTCCAGAATGAAGAGATTGGCGATATCGTGCGGCGCGCTATGCAGGGGGCGAATATTGACGGATATGAGCGCGTGCAGTTGTTCCGCCTTGCCTGGGACATGACGATGAGTGCGTTTGGCAGCCGGCAGACGCATTATGAATATTACTTTTTTGGTGATCCGATCCGCATGGGGATGGCTTATTTCGACGGTTACGAGAAAGATTACTATAAAAATTTAATTTATGAATTTTTAGGAACACCAAAAAGCGTTCATATTCCAGCCAATGCCCATTTAAATCCGTAAAGAGTAAGGGGGAAAGATGGCATGACATTTTCTATTATCCGCTGTGCAAGAGCCGTATTGCATGTGACCGATTTAAACGCTTCGCGCGATTTTTATGAACGCGCACTCGGATTTGTCGTGACAGAAGCGGACGATATGCATCTATATTTGCGGGGATTAGAAGAATACCATCACCATAGCTTGTTGCTCAAAAAAGCGAAGCAACCTGGGGTGGAAGCGATCAGCTATAAAGTTTATTCCGAGGCGGACTTAGAAGCGCTATATCAATTTTTTGCCGAAAAACAAATGAACCCGAAATGGATCGAAGTCGGTGAGCAGCGCGCCGTCGGAAGAGCTTTCCGCGTTCAGGACGTATCGGGACTGCCGCTGGAGTTTTTTGCGAACATGGAGACGGTGGAGCGCTTGTTGCAGCGCTATGATTTATATCGCGGAGCCGGGGTGCAGCGCATTGACCATTTTAACTGCGCAGTGGCGGATGTGCAAAAAGCGTATGATTTTTATGTAAACGAGCTTGGCTTTGCCTGCTCGGAATATACGGAAACGGAAGACAAGAAATTATGGGCTGCCTGGCTGCACCGCAAACAAAATGTGCACGATGTGGCATTTATGAATGGAAAAGGGCCGCGTTTGCATCATATCGGCTTTTGGCTTTCCGACCAGCTTAGTCTGATTCACGCGTGCGATGTGCTTGCGGCGATGGGATATGCGTCAAGCATTGAGCGCGGGCCGGGGCGCCACGGGCTGTCGAACGCCTTTTTCCTTTATTTGCGCGACCCAGACGGTCATCGGATCGAATTATACAATGGCGATTATTTAACGAGCGACCCGGATTTTAAGCCGATTCGCTGGGATATTAATGATCCGCGTCGTCAAACGTTCTGGGGGCATCAGGCGCCGGACAGCTGGTTTGAAGAAGCATCGATCGTGCTGGATGTGCATAGTGGCAAGCCGGTTGAAGTGAAGGAGCCGATGCTGCAACAAATGAAACCGACTTTTATCATCTAAATTGCAGCCTGTCTACGGTGATATAAAAATAGAGTGAGAAAAGGTATGGAACAAACATCATATATGATTAACAGTTGAAAACATATATAATTTTATATATAATATAAACAAAATTCTGACAATGAAGCAGTGAGCGCGAATTTCTAGGAGGTATCTCTTATGACTTATGAAGAAGTAAAACAAAGATTGCGAGGATCGATCGCTCCCGTTATTACGCCATTTGACAGCGAAGGGAATATCGATTTTGAAACGATGAAAAAATTGATTAACTGGCAGATTGAAAGCGGAAGCCACGGCATTTCCGTCACGGGTACATCCGGAGAGCCGAGCTCGCTGACGTTAGAAGAGCGGAAAAAAGTGATAGAAACGGCCAAAAATACGATTAATGGAAGGGTGCCGTTTGTGCCGGCGACCGGTTCGACGAACCATGCCGAAACGTTGGAACTGACGAAATTCGCGCAGGAAATCGGGGCGGATGCGGCGATGGTCATTGTTCCTTATTACAACCGCCCGTCCCAGCATGCGCTTTATAAACATTTTAAAGCGATTGCCGATGCGGTCGATATCCCGATTATTATTTATAACATTCCCGGTAGAACAGCTGTTAATTTAGAAGTGCGCACGATGGCGCGTTTGGTTGAGGATTGCCCAAATATCATCGGGGCGAAAGAGTCGAATAAAGATTTTGAACATGTCAACCGCGTTCTTTTGTATTGCGGCAGAGATTTTCTCTTATTCTCGGGCATTGAGCTATTATGCTATCCAATGCTGGCGATTGGCGGCGCGGGTTCGATCAGCGCCACCGCCAACGTCGTTCCGGAAAAAGTAGCACAAATGCATAACGCCTGGTTCGAAGGTGATGTAAAGCGAGCGCAAGAGCTTCATTTTGAACTGATGGAACTAAATGATGTGCTATTTATTGAAACAAATCCAGGGCCGGTGAAAGCGGCGCTTGGGATGATGGGAAAAATTACACCGAAACTGCGCTTGCCGCTGGATTTGCCGAGTGAAGAAAATCAAGAAAAAATCCGGAGAACATTGGTGAAATACGGGCTGTTAACCGAAGTAACGTCGTAACGGCGAAAGCGTGGTGAAACAAGATGGCTAAGGCGTTTTTTCGCCTAACCGGCATTCCGCATACGATGGAATCCGAAGTAAATGTCAAAAAGAATACGGTTATGATTCATGGAAAAGAATACGATGCGAGCCGGCTAAAATGGGAAGCACCGGAAATCGGCACGATTTACGGTGTGCTTTTAAACTATAAGGATGAATGGGAAAAATTCCTCGAGCAGATGACCAAACCGCCGTATTACCAACCGCCTAAAGCTCCCATTTTGTATATGAAACCGGCCAATACGATCAACGTGCACGGCGGATGCGTGCCGCTCCCAAAAGGGGTAGATCAGTTGCAAGTCGGGGGGGCGCTCGGAGTGGTCATCGGCCAAACGGCGACAAAAGTCCGTAAAGGGGAAGCTTTCGACTATATTGCGGGATATACGATCGTCAACGATGTCGCGATCCCGCATGAAGCGATTTACCGTCCAGCTGTTAAAGAGCGCGCAAGGGACGGTTTTGCCCCGATCGGGCCATGGATTATTGAAAAAAATGAGGTAGATAATCCCGATGAACTAGATATCCGTGTTTTTGTCAATGGACAGTTAGTTCAGCAGGATAATACGAAAAACTTGCTGCGTTCGATCGCTACCCTTTTAGAAGAGATTACGGAATTTATGACATTGTACAAAGGCGATGTGCTGCTTGTCGGTGTGCCGGATGATGCGCCGCTTGTGCAGGCGGGTGATCACGTGCGCATCGAAATCGAAGAAGTTGGCAGTTTGGAAAATATCATTGTGCCGGAAGGAGACTGGATAAAGGAGACAGGATATGATGAAACGCGCACGCATAGCGTTTAACGGGACGGTTTGTGAAGCGGTCGTCGAAGAAAACGGGCAACTTCGTTTGCCTAACGGTTGGGTCGTAAAAGAGGAGGAAGTAGTTTGGCTTCCTCCTGTGGAACCGCGCACCATTTTCGCGCTCGGGCTAAATTATGCCGATCATGCCAGCGAATTGTCGTTTTCCGCACCAAAAGAGCCGCTTCTTTTCTTCAAAGGGAGAAATACGTTAATCGGCCATCGCGGCAAGACGCCAAGACCAGCCGATGCGACGTTTATGCATTACGAATGCGAGCTCGCCGTTGTGATCGGCAAAACGGCGCGCAATGTGAAAGCCGAAGAGGCGTATGACTATGTGCTCGGCTATACCGTTGCCAATGATTATGCGGTTCGCGATTATTTAGAAAATTATTATCGACCCAATTTCCGCGTGAAAAACCGCGACGCTTCGACACCGCTAGGACCATGGCTCGTGGATAAAGCGGATGTTGCCGATCCCATGAACTTGACGCTGCGGACATATGTGAACGGGAACATCGTGCAGGAAGGCAATACGCGCGACATGATTTTTACGATTCCGTTTTTGATTGAATATATTAGCAGCTTTATGACATTGCAAGCGGGAGATATCATTCTGACGGGCACTCCGAAAGGAGCGGTGAACGTAGAGAGTGGCGATGAGGTTGTAACGGAAATCGAGCGAATCGGCCGTTTAATCAATTACGTTGTCTAGCAAAGGAGACGGGGATCCGATGCCTCATTTCATTTTAGAGTATACCGATAATATTAGCGAAGAGGCGAATATTCGCGAGTTATTGCGGAAAGTTCATGAAGTATTGATTTCACGCAGCGACTTGTTTCCGATCGGCGGCATTCGCTCACGGGCGATACCATTAAAAGAATATTACGTTGCCGACGGTACCGAGGATGACGCGTTTGTGCATGGTACGCTGAAAATCGGCGCCGGCCGCTCGGAGGAAGATAAACGGGCGGTATGCGAAGAAATATTCCGCGTGATGAAAGAACATTTCGCTCCATTGTTCGAAAAGCGCTATTTAGCTTTATCTCTAGAATTATATGAATTTAGTGAAGCGGGGACTTATAAACATAATAATATTCACCAGCGCTACCGAAAGCGATAATGGCCAGGAGGGGGACATATGGCAAGAAAAATAAGCAATGTGCTTCATTATATTAACGGCGAGTTTGTCGAAGGATCCGCAGGAAAATACTTCGAAAATATTAATCCCTTTACGAATGAGCCGATTAATCAAGTCGCAGAAGGATTCAAAGAGGATATTGATGCGGCGGTCCGTGCGGCGAAAGCAGCGTTTGATGATGGGCCGTGGCGGACGATGTCCGTTCATGAAAGAATGCAATATGTTTTGCGTATCGCTGATCTTATCGAGAAATACGCGGATGACATTTCTTACTTGGAGTCGCTAGATACGGGGATTCCGATTAGCCAAGCGCAAAAACAGGCAGCCCGCGCGGCGGAAAACTTTCGCTTTTACGCCGAAATGGTAAAAACCCGTATGGTCGGGGAGGCGTATCATGTTGATGGGCAATTTCTTAACTATACGATTTATAAACCAGTTGGTGTCGCTGGGCTGATTACGCCATGGAACACTCCGTTTATGCTCGAGACGTGGAAGGTGGCGCCAGCGTTAGCGACCGGCAATACGGTGGTGCTGAAGCCGGCGGAATGGTCACCGCTCACGGCAAACAAGCTGGCGGAAATCATCCACGAAGCGGGGCTGCCAAAAGGAGTGTTTAACGTCGTTCACGGCTTTGGCGAAACGGCAGGCGCCGCGCTTGTCGCCCATCCTGATGTCCGTCTCATCTCTTTTACCGGCGAAACGAAAACAGGGACGGAAATTATTAAAAACAGCGCCGATACATTGAAAAAGACATCGATGGAACTTGGCGGAAAATCGCCGCTAATTGTGTTTGCGGATGCCGATTTGGAGCGGGCGCTCGATGCGGCGGTATGGGGCATTTTCTCCCTCAACGGGGAACGATGCACCGCCAACTCCCGCCTGTTTGTCGAACAATCGATTTACGATTCCTTTGTCGAGAAGCTAAAAGAAAGGGTAAACAACATTGTCATCGGCGACCCGATGGACCCAGCGACAGAATTAGGGCCGCTGATTCACCGCGATCATTGGGAACGGGTTGTCAACTATATCGAGATCGCCAAGCAGGAAGGTGCGGAAGTGTATGCGGCAAGCGTGCCGGAGGAGCTGAAGAAAGGAAACTTTGTTCCGCCTACGCTGCTGCTAAACTGCCGTAATGATATGAAAGTGGCGCAGGAAGAAATTTTCGGTCCAGTAATGGCAGTCATGTCTTTTGAAACGGAGGAAGAAGTAATCCGCATGGCGAATGACGTCAAATATGGTCTAGCGGCGTATGTGTGGACGAATGATATGAAACGTGGCCATCGCATCGCCCAGGCGCTTGAAAGCGGCATGGCATGGGTCAATTCGCAAAACATTAGAGATTTGCGCATTCCGTTTGGCGGCACGAAATACAGCGGGATCGGACGGGAAGGCGGGCATTACAGTTTTGATTTTTACACAGAAGTGCAAGTCGTTCATGTGGCGATCGGCGACCATCCAATTCCGAAATTTGGGAAAGCAAAGCAGCCTTCCACCGCTTCTGTCGAACAGCGATAAAAAGGCGTGCTTGTAAGCATATAGTATATAGTATATGATGATAGTATGGAAGCAAAAGTAAAAAACAAGACGCAAATTGCCTATGAATATATTCTTTCTCGGATTGAAAAAGGCACCTACGGTCCGGGATACCGGATTGTCATTGATCAAATTGCCAGAGAGCTGAGTTTGAGCAGCATTCCGGTTCGCGAAGCGATTCGCCAGCTTGAAGCGGAAGGGTGGATTCAGTATAAACCTTACACTGGTGCCGTCGTCAGCAATATTAACGAGAAAGAATATGTAGAAACGTTATCGGTTCTCGCGGTATTGGAAGGATACGCCACAGCGCTGAGCTCGAGCAATATGAAGGAGGGAACGATTCAGCAGCTAACAACAGTGAACGAAAAAATGGAGCAAGCGCTGCACGAGTTTAATTTCGAGTTATTTAGCGAATTGAATTACGAGTTTCACTCCCTTATTTACAAACATTGCGGCAACGCGTATTTAGAGGAGCAAATTAAGCAAATTTGGCAGCGGATGAGACGAATCCGCGCTTACGGCTTCACCTTTGTGCCGCAACGGGCGAAAGAATCGATTAAAGAACATGCTGAAATTGTTCGTTTATTAAAAGAAAAAGCGCCACCAAAAGAGATCGAGCACTTTGTCCGCCAACATAAATTAAATACAGCGGAAGCATTTAAACAACGTTAGCCTCTTCTTCATTCCACTAAAGCAGATCATGCTTTAGTGGAATGAGGAGTGAGTGAAAAGGTTTGATACGCATTTATTCATATATCATTTCCTATATAAAAAAACGCATTTTCCTGCCGCATTCATTTTTTACCTCTCTGTATTATGCATAATTGGTGTCACCTAGCTGTGCATCAGTCGTTTTATTGAAAGCGTTGCCAATGAAAATATTCTAAGGGGGATTGGGGAAGGTATGAGAAAGTTTTTCTCCGCTGCGGTATTTATTTTATTTGCTGTTATTCTTGTTGCGTGTGGGAAGGAACCTGCAAACGGCTCTAAATCGGAAGTGATTAAGATTGGCGGCATCTTCTCTGCTTCCGGGGGTGCTGCGCCATTAGGCAAGCCGGAGATGGAAACGATCAAGATGCTCGTCAAAGAATTGAATGAAAAGGGCGGAATTAATGGCAAAAAAATAGAGCTTATTGCATATGACGATAAGTCCGACCAAAATGAGGCGGTATTATCGACGAAAAAATTGATTGAACAAGAGAAAGTCACAGCGATTATTGGTGGTACGATCAGCGGCAATTCACTTGCGATGATTCCTCAAATTGAAAAAGCAGGCATTCCGTACATTTCCCTCGCTGCTAGCAAACAAATTGTCAATCCAAATGATCATTCTCCGCGAAACTGGACGTTTAAAACTGCCCAAGGTGATGATATCGTCATTAATAAATTATTAAGCTATTTAAAAGAACAAGGCTTGACAAAAGTAGCGTGGTTGAATGTTGCTAACGCCTACGGAACAAGCGGACATGATGAATTTAAACGGTTTGCTCCAGATTATGGGGTCGAAGCGGTTATCGAAGAAGAATTTGAGGCGACCGTAGACGACGCCAAGGCGATGCTGACGAGGGTGAAAAAAGCCAATCCGCAAGCGATTATCGTATGGGGAACCGCCCAAGAATCCGCAGTTGTTACAAAAAATATTCATCAGTTAGGCATTAATATACCAGTGATTGAAAGCCATGGAATCGGTACAAAGAGCTTTATTGATTTAGCGGGAGAAGCAGCGGAAGGAGTGATCTTCCCAGTTGGGCGCATTCTAGTGGCAGACCAATTACCGGATAGTGATCCGCAAAAAGAAACGTTGCTGAAGTATAAGGAAGATTTTGAAAAAACGTATAACTACGAACCAACTACATTTGGTGGACATGCGTGGGATGCGTTCCACCTATTAGTGAATGCCATTAAAGCAGGAGGAACAGATAAAGAAAAAATAAGAGAGGCGTTGGAAAATACGAAAAACTTTGTTGGGATATCCGGGGTCTTTAATATGGAGAAGAACAATCATACCGGATTGACTGCGGATAGCTTAGTAATGGTGCAAATCAAAGATGGCAAGTTTGTGCTTGCGGAGTAAATGTGCGCAATAAGGGGAATTAGACAGCTAATTCCCTTTCTTTTACATTTGGTGAAAGGGAGTGGGCGGAACGTGGATGTATGGAGCCAGTTCGTGCAGCTGCTTTTTTCCGGTTTGACAGTAGGCAGCATCTACGCTTTAGTGGCGCTTGGGTTTGTCATTACGTACAGCATTACCGGCATTTTAAACCTCGCACAGGGCGATTTTGCGATGCTTGGAGCGCTTCTTTGTATCACGTTTGTCAACAGCGATGTTCCTTTTGTCATCGCTATATTGCTTAGCATTATTGCTGTAATGGCAGCAGGGGGATTATTTGAACGACTAGCGATTCATCCAGCGAGAAACTCATCGGTTGCGACGTTAATTATCATAACCATTGGAGCGGCCTTTGTTTTTCGGGGAATTGCCATTTTTATCTGGGGCACGCAGCCTTATGCACTGCGCCCGTTTACTGGAAATGAATCTCTGCAAATATTCGGGGCGGTTATTCAAACGCAAAATTTATGGGCGATTGCCATTTCTTTAGTAAGTTTAATCGCATTATATATTTTCTTTAATAAAACCTATATGGGAAAAGCGGTAACCGCTTGTGTCGTGAATCCGTTTGCCGCTCGCCTGATGGGGATCCAGCCGCGCAAAATGTCATTGGGGGCCATTGCGGTCAGCGCAGGTCTCGGAGCATTGGCAGGAATTGTTATTGCGCCGATTTCCGGTGCTTCGTATGACATGGGAGTAATGATCGGACTAAAGGCGTTTATCGCCGCGGTAATTGGCGGGCTGACCAACGCACCTGCTGCTATTGCCGGCGCTTTTATCATCGGTATTTTAGAGGCGTTTACAGAAGGATATTTGTCTTCGGGATATAAAGATGCCATCAGCTTCGGATTGCTTTTGCTTGTGCTGTTCTTTATGCCAAACGGCATTTTCGCCAAGATGTCGGGAAAACGGGTATAGGGGGAAAACGATATGAGACTAGATGTAAAAAGAATTCATACAGGAAACGCAAAATGGCCGCTGCTGTTTGCGGTCCTGTTGCTTGGTCTTCCCCTTATCTTTTCAACGAATAACTATTTGTTAAGCACGCTTATTATGATTGGGTTTTATACGATTGTAAGCACTGGCCTGACATTGCTCATGGGATATGCCGGACAAATATCGCTAGGGCAGGCGGCTTTTTATGGAATCGGCGCTTATACGTCCGCTTATTTAACAGCGCATGCGGGTGTTTCGCCGTGGCTTGCCATGGCGGCAGGAGCGGCCATCGCGGCGATAGTGGCGTTTATTGTCGGCATCCCTGCTTTCCGGCTGCGCGAACATTATTTAGCGTTAGCTACGTTAGGATTTGGCGTTATTGTATTTACTTTTTTTAAAGAATGGAAAGGTATTACAGGAGGATTAAACGGATTTTTTGGCATTCCGCCCATCCAGCTATTTGGATTTCCTTTGCAAGCAGATTTTCAGTTTTATTACCTTGTATGGATTTTTGCTTTAATTGGCATTCTTTTTGCCCGTAATATCGTTCGCTCAAGGGTAGGAAGAGCGCTGCTATCGATTCATGGAAGCGAGGTAGCGGCCAATTCGCTAGGGGTGAACATTACAAAATATAAGTTGCAAATCTTTATGATTAGCGCTGTTTACGCGTCTGTTGCCGGCAGTTTATATGCACATTATGTTACATTTATTAACCCCGATCTATTTGGAATTGTTCCATCTATTTATTTTTTAATTATGGTTGTCATCGGCGGGACCGGGAGCGTCTGGGGCGGTCTGATCGGCGCAGCGGTATATGTATGTTTGGGGGAGTTGCTGAAGGAAATGGTTCCGATGTTTATTCCCAATGCAGGTGGCGAATTTGAGATTGTCTTTTTCGGCTTGTTGCTTGTGATCATTCTTATTTACATGCCAAATGGGTTATCCCATTCTATACCAAGAGTGATAAAAAGAATATCGTCGACATGGAGACGCAAAAAGAAGCCGATGCTGGTGGCGGAAAATAAAAATGCTGGCTCGGTGGGAGGCGAGCATTTATGAAAAAAAGTGTATTGTTGGAAATCGATCAATTGTCGAAATCGTTTGGTGGAGTTCATGCGGTACAAAATGTATCCTTTCACGTCCATGATCAAGAAATCGTTGCAATCATCGGGCCGAACGGGGCGGGCAAAACTACGTTGTTTAACATTATTACCGGCATTCTTCCGCCAACAAGCGGTTCCGTTCTTTTCAAAGGGATGCCCGTCACCGGTAAAAAGCCGTATCAGCTTGCAGCGTTAGGCATAACGCGAACGTTTCAAAATCTCCAGGTGTTTACGAACATGACCGTTATTGAAAATGTGATGGTCGGACTGCATCCGCGTCTGAAAACAGGAATATTTAGCGCTGGGTTTCGTTTGCCACAGGTGTTTAAAGAAGAAAAGCAAGCGTTTGAACAGGCGCTGGCCTGCCTTGAACAGGTTGGCATCGCCCATCTTGCCTTTGAAAAAGCGGACATATTGCCGTACGGAACGCAGCGGTTAGTGGAAATTGCCAGAGCAGCTGCCTCCCAACCTTCCCTTATTTTGTTAGATGAACCGATGGCGGGATTAAACCCGCAAGAGTCCAAAAAGTTAGTGGATGTTTTATTAACGATGAGAAACAACGGCATGACTTTTCTCTTCGTTGAACACGATATGGAAACAGTGATGGCGATTGCCGACCGTATCATTGTATTAGACTATGGAAAGAAAATAGCGGAGGGATGCCCGGAAGAAATTTCCCAACATCCGGATGTCATTAAAGCGTATTTGGGCGAAGAGGAGGTGGCATCTTGCTGACGTTGAATCATTTACATGTATACCATGGTCATTTGCATGTGCTAAAGGGAATTCACTTGCAGATCGCCAAAGGCGAAATAGTGGCGATTGTAGGAGCGAACGGAGCAGGAAAGAGCACGTTGTTAGGAACGATTGCAGGAGTATATTCGCCAAAAGCAGGAGAAATTATTTTTGAAAATGAACCACTCCCTTATGGAAAAGTCGAGCAAATTGTGAAAAGAGGGATTTGTCTTGTCCCGGAGCGCCGGCAAATCTTTGACGATTTATCCGTCAAAGACAATTTACTGCTCGGTGCGTATCATCGATATCGCAGCGATTTCCAACAAGTGATGAGAGATTATGAACATGTGCTTGAAGTTTTTCCGAAGCTAAAAACGATGCTAGACCGGCCGGGCGGATTGCTAAGCGGCGGAGAACAGCAAATGCTTGCCATCGGACGGGGATTAATGGCGAAACCAAAATTGCTGATGTTGGATGAACCGTCTTTAGGCCTCGCTCCCCTGATTGTTAAAGAGATGATGAAACTATTAAAACAATTGCGCGATCAGTTTAGCACTACCATTTTGTTGGTGGAACAAAACGTCCGCGCGGCGTTGCAAATTGCCGACTATGCTTGTGTGCTTGACCGCGGCGAAATCGTGATGCAAGGAAAAGCGGCCGAACTGCTCGACGATGAACGAGTGAAAAAAGCTTATTTAGGCATGCAAAACAAACAGGAATATAACGTCGCTAAATAGGCGCAGGTGAGCAATCCGTTACGCAGTGAATTTTTTGATATATTAGAATTATTTTTACAAAACAGATCGAATTAGTGTTAATATTATGTTGTGGAAGAACAATTCCATTGGTGCTTGCCATATCATGTCATTTATCGTTTATTCAGTTTCATAATAATGAAGATAAAGGAAGTGAAAAAATGGACGATCGTACATTTCGCAATGCGATGGGGAAATTCGCGACAGGTGTTACGGTTATAACGACAGAGTTTCAAGGAGAAGTAAAAGGAATGACGGCTAACGCCTTTATGTCTGTTTCCTTAAATCCAAAGTTAGTAGTCGTTTCCATCGGGGAAAAGGCGCGGATGAATCCGATTGTCAAGCAAACGGGCAAATTTGCCGTCAACATTTTGGCGAGAGAGCAAGAAGATCTTTCCCGCCTGTTTGCCGGACAACTAAAAGAAGAGAGAAAAGTAGATTTCCAATGGGTAAATGGACATCCGATTTTGCCTGATGCCTTAGCCAATATTTTATGTAATGTGCATAGCTCCTATGTAGCGGGAGATCATACGCTGTACTTTGGCGAAGTGACGGACATCTTGATGAAAGACGAAGCAGGAGATCCGTTATTATTCTTCGAAGGGAAGTATCGAAGCATCGCGACGGAATAATAGAAGAACTGCCCACATTTGTGGGCAGTTATTTGGTTTTTAATACATCATGGTCGACATAACGTTCGCCGTTTAATTCACTAATGACGTTAATGGCCACTTTCGCTCCATCGCCGGCGGTGATGATCGTATGTACGCTGACGCCAGCTACTGTTCCGGCTGCCCAAATTCCTTCGATGTTGGTGCGTCCAGCGGCATCCACGTCGATAACTGTTTTAATACGCGGCTCTGTTCCTGGTTTTGTTTTCACTCCAATTTTTTCAGCGAGGTCGGTTGCTACGCCAGTTGCTAAAATAACATGTTTCGCTTCAAATGTTTGATTTTCGGTTTCTATTTGAAAGCCCGTTTCTGATTTTTGGATGTTGACGACTTGATCATTCACAAGTTCTGCTCCAAATTTGACCGCTTGTTTTTTTCCTGTTTCCACTAAATCCGGACCTGTTATTTCCATAACCCCATAGTGATTTTCGATCCAAGCGCGTTTTGTTATGCTTTTGTCGTTGTCAATTAATAACGTCTTTTTTCCCGCTTTCGCCGTAAAAATAGCCGCGCTAGCCCCTGCAGGTCCAGCTCCGATAATGGCAATATCATACATTGATTTCTCCTCCTTTTTTATTAGAATATTTCTACATTTCCATTATAACATCACCACCATTTCTATCCAATTAATGTGCTTTATAAAATTAAAATTATTATTATTTAATATTTACTATTTATAAATAATATGTATAATAAATGATGACAATAATCATTTCATAGCAGTGAAAAGGAGAGCATAAACATGCGTAAACCCATCATTTGCGAACAATGTCATCAGCCGATTCGCCGGTTGAAACATTCGATTCTTTGTCAATGTGGGATGAAGATGATCCAACATAAGTAAGGGAATAGGGATCAATGGCACTGGAGTCATAAAGAAGACAAGCAAAGTTTCTGGCGTGGTTGAAATGATAAAAGAAGTAGAAAAAGGAATTTATAATATCACTTAGACGGCTAGGATTAGCCGTTTTATTTTTTCAATCCTTCCTATTACTGCGATTTTGATTTATTTATAGGAAAAAACACCTATATGTTAACCTATATATAAAACAAGGTTGACATTTAATAGATTGTCGGGCAAAATAAGAGAAAAAATATGGGATTGGAGGGAGAGAGATGAAAACGAAATCGCTTTTGTTAGCGGCGCTGTTTGCGGCGCTTACGGCCATTGGCGGGTTTATCAAAATTCCGATTCCATATGTGCCGTTTACATTGCAAATCGCTTCCGTTTATTTGGCGGGATGTTTATTAGGGCCGAAGCTAGGGATGCTTAGCCAGCTTGTCTATGTGCTTATCGGTCTTGCAGGAGCGCCTGTTTTCGCGGAAGGCGGAGGACCTAGCTATGTGTTGAAGCCGACGTTTGGTTATTTGATCGGCTTTGTTGTGGGGGCCTATGTCAACGGGTGGATGATGCAAATCTTTCAATTTCGCAGGGCGGTGACTATTTTTCTAGCGAATTTATCTACTCTTTTGGTTGTTTATTGCATTGGGTGTGCCTGGTTGTACATGGCGATGAAATGGATCATGGAAAAGCCGCTTACCATTGGACAAACGTTATGGTTTGGCTTTGTGCTTCCTGTGCCGGGCGATCTACTGTTATGTGCGGTTTGTTCCGTGCTTGTTGCACGTATATTGCCGCGTATCCACGTCGTCATTAGCAAGCAGGAGGTGGTATCTTGATGGGAAAAGCAATATTTATCACCGGAACAGGAACAGAGATTGGCAAGACGGTGGCAACCTCTTTTCTTGCTTTTGTTTTCCAAAAATTAGGGTTGAATACCAAAGTATTTAAGCCAATTCAAACAGGCTTAGCAGAAGATGGAGTTTCGTTTGCCGATCAATATTGGTATGAGAAGGTCGCTGGACTGCCGCAATCAGAAGGGCTATATTATATGGAACCCGCCGTTTCGCCACATTTGGCAGCAACATTGACGAATACCACTATTGACCCGGCATTGATAGTGGAAAAAATCGAACAATGGAAACGTCAATACGACATCGTTCTTGTCGAGGGAGCGGGAGGTTTAGCTGTCCCGTTAATAGAGAAGGAACAAGGGTTTTATATGACGAACGATTTGATTCGAGAATACAACCTTCCAATTATTATCGTTTCCTTAGCAGGACTTGGTGCGATTCATCATACGGTGACAACCGTATCTTACGCACAGCAACAAGGCATTCGTGTTCTTGGATTGATTTTTAATCAATTTGATGCCGAAAACATCATTCATGTGAATAATATTGAAACAATACAAAAAATGTTAGGTTTGCCGGTCATCGCCACACTGCCATCCCTTGCAAAGGTGACGAAGCATACGATGATGGCATTGGCGGAACGTTGGCTGGAGAATAACGAGCAAAAACAGTTGTTACAGGAGGTGCTGTCCGTTGAAGTATAGTTATGAACAATTAGAACAATGGGATAAAGAGTATGTGTGGCATCCGTTTACGCAAATGAAAACATATGTGCAAGAACATCCGCTGATTATTGAGCGGGGGAACGGAAGCTACTTATTTGACGTCAATGGAAACAAATATTTGGACGGATATGCATCATTATGGGTAAACGTCCACGGCCATAATGATCCTGAACTAAATGAAGCGTTGCACATGCAAATCGAAACGATCGCGCATTCGACATTGCTTGGGTCGGCCAATGTGCCGTCGATTTTATTAGCGAAAAAGCTGGTTGAGCTTTGGCCGGGGCTTTCGAAAGTGTTTTATTCCGACACGGGGGCTGCCGCGGTGGAAATTGCGTTAAAAATGGCGTACCAATATTGGAAAAACATCGATCCTGTTAAATATGCGGCAAAAAATAAATTTGTTTCTTTAAAGGAAGCGTATCATGGTGATACGGTTGGCGCTGTGAGTGTCGGTGGAATGGACTTATTCCATCGCATTTTTAAGCCGCTGTTGTTTGAACGAATCGAAGTTCCTTCTCCGTATGTGTATCGCATGGACGAATATGGCGATGAAGAGGAGATTGTCAGCTATTGTTTACAACAGCTTGAAGATGTGCTGGCTCGACACCATGAGGAAATTGCCGGCGTGATCGTGGAGCCGCTCGTTCAAGGGGCTGCGGGCATCATTACACATCCAAAAGGATTTTTAAAAGGCGTTGAAACACTTTGCCGGCAATATGGCGTGCTGCTTATTTGTGATGAGGTCGCCGTTGGGTTTGGAAGAACGGGAACGCTGTTTGCGTGCGAGCAAGAGGATGTCCATCCGGATATTGTTTGCTTAGGAAAAGGCATTACCGGAGGGTATCTCCCTTTAGCCGCCACATTGACAACAGAAGATGTCTATGCCGCGTTTTTAGGAGACGTTGATGAAGATAAGACGTTTTATCACGGGCATACATATACAGGGAACCAATTATCTTGTTCTGTCGCTTTAAAAAATATTGAGCTCATCGAAAAACGGCATCTTGTCGAAAACGTAAAGAAAAAAGCAGAAATGTTGGCAAAGAAGCTAGAGATGCTTTATGAAATTCCAATCGTTGGGGATATTCGTCAAAAAGGATTAATGGTAGGAATTGAAATTGTTCAAGATCGAAACACGAAACAAATTTTTCCGCGTTCAGAAATGATCGAACATCGTATTATTCTAGAAGCTCGAAAGCGTGGATTGATCATTCGTCCGCTCGGACCGGTGATCACGTTCATTCCAGTGTTAGCGATGACAGAAGACCAGATGGAAACAGCAGTCCATATCCTCTTCGATTCGATCGCGGAAATGGCCAAAGTCGTTCGATAACGGATTCTGCTGCTGCCTGGCAAGCCTAGGCAGCTATTTTTTTGCCCAAAAGGTCAATCGCCCATGCCCTTGGCGTTTGTCCTACATATGTTGAAAGGGAAGAGACAACACGATCTGCAAAGGAGAGAGGAGCATGAATGATATGAGCTTACAAGATACGAGAATATGGGGATTTGGGCGCCCATGGGGATTTGGTGGTTTTGGCCGTCCATTCTTTGGTGGTTTTGGCGGTCCGTTCTTTGGTGGTTTTGGCCGTCCATTCTTTGGTGGTTTTGGCGGTCCGTTCTTTGGTGGTTTTGGCAGCCCGTTCTTTGGCGGTCTTTTAGGCGGGTTGTTGGGTGGCGCGCTAACAGGCCCGTTCTATGGTGGTTATGGCGGTTATGGTGGTTATGGCGGTTATGGTGGTTATGGCGGTTACGGATTCCCTTATTAGTAATAAACATTGCTTGAGCCTGCCGGTTGCATGGCAGGCTTTATGCTTAAGCAACGATTAGAATTAAAAGTTTATGAAAGAGTGGGCGTCTTCCCTGCTCTTTTTGTCCTGCATTAACATAACATATTGGTGTCCAGTTTTATTTTGCAAAGGGGGAATCGTGATGGTATATCCACCAGTATTTTTCGGCGGTCCGTTGTTAGGCGGTTTTCTAGGCGGATTGCTCGGTAGTGCGCTAGCATTTCCGCTTTTCTTCCGTCCAAGACCGTATTATCCATATCCTCCGTATTATCCGTATGGCGTGTTTTGGTTTTAACAAAAAGCGTCCCCTGTAGCATGCGGGACGCTTGTAACGAAAAAAAAGCAATATGATTTTATGCCATCGGATCGGTGTATAACGACCATGGTTTCATGAAGCATTTTTAGATGTTGAGAGGTCTTTGTTTGCGATCATGGCTTTTTTGTTGCCTAAAGGCGAACCTAGTATTACTGAACGATATTTTGATATGGGAATTGATTGGTGTATCCTTGGAATTGCTGATATGATTGCTGCAGTTTTTGTGGATCGGCAGCTTCAAGTTTGTACCAGCCTTTTTTGAACATTAAGTTGTATAATTCACGTTGGCAATTTTGCGTCTCTGTAAAAATATTCATCATATCTTGATATAATTGTTGATGGCTTGCTTCGTGCAAAAATATACTATAAGCCGATGTCATATATTTTTCTGTTGTTAACATATCGTTAAGAAAGTCGCGGTCATTCATTTGCGGTGTTTTTGGCACTTGCGTTTCTGGATTTTGAATTTGGTTTTGGTTCATGATCATTCCTCCCGATTGTTATTGCATTGTCATTTTAGGCTGGCTTGGATTTTGTAGGTGGCTTAAAATTTTTTGATAGTGACGTTGGTGCATTTGTCCTGCTTTTTCAAGCGCTTGTGCCACTTCTTTGTCTTGGCATTGCGATGCAAAAAAATGTGCTTTTTTCATGGCAAGTAAGTTCCAAGACATCATGTCGGTAAAATACATCGCGTCCTTTGCTGAGACCATTTGCGGCGGCTGTGGCATCACGTTTTGCTGTTGCATGTTCATTTGTTGTTGCATACATAATGCTCCTTTCTAAAATGAATGTTTCAGTTGTAGATTGTTCATTTTGTGGAAAACTATACACAGCGAGAATTTTGTCGAAAAAGATATTCAACAATAAGAAAACATGTTACAATAAAAATATGAATGCGTTTACGGAATAAGGGGGTACAATGATGGAGCAGTTGATGCGCGACTTTTTTTTGTTTTTATCGAAAAATAAGACATTAACCAAATTGGCGAAAAAATATGGTCTTCGCTTTGGTGCCTCCCGGTTTGTTGCAGGAGAAACGATCGAACAGGCTGTCGAAGTGATTAAACAATTAAATAAAAAAGGGTTGGCTGTGACGGTCGACTACTTAGGAGAATTTGTGGACAATGAGCAAGAAGCAAACGAAATGGCGAACCACTGCCTTGAGGCGATTAAGGCGATCGGGAGAGAAAAGCTGAATTCACAGCTGTCGCTAAAAATGACATCGATGGGTTTGGATATCTCGGACGAGCTTGTGATGCGCAATATGCGGCGCATTTTGGATACGGCAAAACAACACGGCGTGTTTGTTACGATTGATATGGAAGATTACTCAAGATGCCAGAAAACGCTCGATATTTTTAAACAGTTGAAAACAGAATATGATAATGTCGGAACGGTATTGCAAGCATACCTATACCGTACGGCAGACGATATTGAAGATTTAAAAGATTACCATCCGAATTTGCGCCTTGTCAAAGGGGCATATAAAGAATCGCCAGAAGTGGCGTTTCCGGACAAAAAAGACGTCGATGAAAACTTTAAAAAAATCATTAAAATGCATTTATTAAATGGTAACTATACGGCAGTGGCGACCCATGACGACGCCATCATTGAATACACGAAGCAACTTGTCAAAGAATATAACATCCCTAATAGCCAGTTTGAATTCCAAATGTTATACGGAATTCGTCCAGAGCGGCAAGAACAGCTTGTGCGTGAAGGATATACGATGCGCGTTTACGTTCCGTACGGCACGGACTGGTACGGCTACTTTATGCGCCGTCTCGCCGAGCGGCCGGCCAACGTTGCCTTTGTGCTAAAAGGCATTTTCCGCAAATAGACTGTCTGAAATGGCCCAAAAGAAGAACTGTGTAAAGTTACGGCGCTCCAACTTGTCTGAAGAAAAGGCGAAACGCATCACGGTATGTTTCAGTCCGTGATGCGTTTTTCGCTGTATCGAGAAGATTATTCTCCTTGCATATTATGTCGTTTATATTGCTGATTTTGGCTCGTGCGTTTGCCGCCGCCGTCCTTTTCCACCGTCGGACCAGCGTTGCCCTTGACGCTTGCCGCGCTAATTCCGCGCTGCGAAGGATTTTTTTTCATTTTTGCCATCGTATCACCCCCTTTTTATAGCGTCACCAAAAAAAGTAGTTGTGATAAATGAAAAAATTGTTAAGTTTATATATTGCGAAAATTATTAACATATTTTATATTTAGTATAGAAACCATTTTCAAGGCGTATTTTTTTTCACGATAAAATGAATGATGATTCATTCAATATGGGTAAGGGGGAAAAGGAATGGTGAAACGTATTCGACGCGCTGCGGTACTCGGGTCCGGCGTAATGGGATCAGGAATCGCAGCCCATTTGGCGAACGTAGGCATACCGACATTGCTTCTTGATATCGTGCCGCGTGAGTTGACGAAGGAAGAGGAAGCGAAGGGTTTAACGCTTGAACATAAAGAAGTGCGCAACCGCCTTGTCAATCAGGCGCTGCAAAAGCTGTTGAAACAAAAGCCGGCTCCGCTTATGTCCAAGGCGAATTTGTCGCTGATTGAAGTCGGCAACTTCGAAGATGATTTCCACCGCCTCGCCGAAGTAGACTGGATTATCGAAGTCGTTGTCGAAAATTTAGACGTTAAAAAAAGCGTGTTTGCGAGAGTGGACGAAGTAAGAAAACCGGGAACGATCGTCAGCTCGAACACTTCCGGCATTTCCATTGAGGCGATGGCGGAAGGACGTTCGGAAGACTTTAAAAAACATTTTTTAGGAACGCATTTCTTTAACCCGCCGCGCTATTTGAAACTGTTAGAAATTATTCCGACAAAAGATACCGATCCGGAAGTCGTTTCTTACATGAAGATGTTTGGCGAAGAAGTACTCGGCAAAGGCGTGGTCATGGCGAAAGATACGCCAAACTTCATTGCTAACCGTATCGGCACCTACGGCTTATTAGTTACGGTCAGAGAAATGATGAAAGGCGGATATAGCGTCGGGGAAGTGGATTCGATTACCGGACCGCTCATCGGCCGGCCAAAAAGCGCGACATTCCGCACGCTCGATGTCGTTGGCTTGGATACGTTTATTCATGTTGCCAACAACGTTTTCGAAAAAGTCGAGGGGGAAGAAAAAGAAGCGTTCCGCGTTCCGGACTTTATGAAAGCGATGCTGGAAAAAGGCTGGCTTGGCAGCAAATCCGGACAAGGTTTTTTTGTCAAACAAGGAAAAGAAATTTTCGAGCTGAATTATGAAACGTTGGAATATGAACCGCGCAAAAAATTAACGACTCCAGCGGTGGAAATGAGCAAGCAAGCAAAAGGACTAGCCAATAAGTTGAAAGCGCTTGTATATGCCGATGACCGCGCTGGAACGTTCCTCTGGAAAATCACCGCTCCAGCTCTGCTTTACTCGGCAAAATTGCTCGGTGAAATTGCCGATGACATCGTAGCCATCGACCGGGCGATGAAATGGGGGTTCGGCTGGGAGCTTGGGCCATTTGAAATGTGGGATGCGATTGGCGTTGAGCCGTCCGTTCGCAAAATGCAAGCCGAGGGCATGGAAATTCCTTCATGGGTAACCGATATGCTTGCCAACGGATTTACATCTTTTTATCAATCGGAAAAAGGGCAAGTGTTCTATTATGACCGGGGAGAGTATAAACCTATTGAAGAGAATCCAAAAGCCATTCACATTAAGCGCATAAAAGAGCAAAAAGGCGTAATTAAGAAAAACAGCGGCGCCAGCTTGATCGATCTTGGCGATGACGTCGCCTTATTAGAGTTCCATTCGCCAAACAACGCAATCGGCACGGATATCGTACAAATGATTAATTATGCGTTGGAAGAAGTGGATCGTAATTATAAAGGGCTTGTCATCGGCAACCAAGGCAAAAACTTCTGCGTCGGCGCTAATCTCGCGATGATGCTGATGGAAGCGCAAGATGAGAACTACTTTGAACTTGAGCTTGCTGTCCGCCAGTTCCAGCAAGCGATGATGAACATTAAATACAGCCCGAAGCCAGTTGTGGCAGCGCCGTTCGCCATGACGCTTGGCGGCGGTACGGAAGTATGTCTTGCCACTGCGCACATTCAAGCGGCAGCAGAAACGTATATGGGGCTGGTGGAAGTCGGTGTCGGCCTCATTCCTGGTGGCGGCGGAAATAAAGAGCTGTATATTAAACATTTAAACAGCCTGCCAAACGGCATTGATTTCGATTTGCAAAAAATCGCCAATAAAGTATTTGAAACGATTGCGATGGCAAAAGTATCCGGTTCGGCGGCAGAAGCGCGTGAACTAAACTTTCTGAATCAGCGCGATAGCATTACGATGAACAGCGACCATTTGATTTATGAAGCGAAACAAGCGGTCATTTCCTTGTATGACCAAGGCTATCGTCCGCCGGTGCGCAAAAAGGTGCCGGTCGTCGGAGAAACGGGATATGCGACTATGCTCTTAGGAGCGCAATCGATGTTCCATTCCGGCTATATTAGCGAGCATGATTTGAAAATTGCGAAAAAACTCGCCTATGTCATTGCCGGCGGAAAAGTTCCGTACGGAACGGAAGTAGACGAACAATACTTGCTCGATTTAGAGCGGGAAGCGTTTTTAAGCTTGATCGGCGAGCCGAAAACACAAGCGAGAATGCAGCATATGCTTGTGAAAGGGAAACCGCTCCGCAATTAATGCTGAGGGCTTGGAAATAAACGCTTGAGAAAAATAGGGGGGAAGATCGTGAGAGAAGCGGTGATTGTAGCTGGAGCGCGCACACCGGTCGGAAAAGCGAAAAAAGGTACGCTTGCCCATGTACGGCCGGATGATTTAGGAGCGCTCGTTGTGAAAGAAACGCTGAAACGCGCAGGAAATTATGAAGGAAATATCGATGACTTAATTATTGGCTGCGCGATGCCGGAGGCGGAGCAAGGTTTGAACATTGCGCGGAACATCGGAGCGCTTGCCGGGCTTCCATATACGGTTCCGGCGATTACGATTAATCGTTATTGTTCTTCTGGACTGCAAGCAATCGCGTATGCGGCAGAACGCGTCATGCTTGGCCATTCCGACACGGTGATTGCCGGTGGAGTCGAATCGATGAGCTTGGTGCCGATGATGGGGCATGTCATTCGCCCAAACGCCAAGCTGGCCGAAGAAGCGCCAGAATATTACATGTCGATGGGGCATACGGCAGAGCAAGTAGCGATGAAATATGGTGTTAGCCGCGAAGACCAGGATGCGTTTGCGGTGCGCAGCCATCAGCGCGCGGCTAAAGCGATTCGCGAAGGCAAGTTTAAAGAGGAAATTGTACCCGTCGAAGTGACCGTGAGAAAAATTGAAAACAACAAACTAGTCGAAAAAACGATTCTTTTTGAAGAGGACGAAGGGGTCCGTCCGGATACGAATATGGAAACGCTGGCCAAGCTTCGTCCGGCATTTTCCATTAATGGAACGGTAACGGCCGGAAATGCGTCGCAAATGAGCGATGGCGCGGCGGCGGTGATGGTGATGGACCGCGAAAAAGCAGAATCGCTCGGCTTAAAACCGCTCGGAAAATTCCGTTCGTTTGCCGTTGCCGGAGTGCCGCCGGAAGTAATGGGAATCGGTCCGGTGGCGGCGATTCCGAAAGCGTTGAAACTAGCTGGCTTGGAGCTTTCCGATATCGGATTAATCGAGCTGAACGAAGCGTTTGCTTCGCAATCGATCCAAGTCATTCGTGAGCTTGGATTGGATGAAGACAAAGTCAACGTCAACGGTGGGGCGATTGCGCTAGGCCATCCGCTCGGTTGCACGGGAGCCAAACTGACCCTGTCCCTGCTTTATGAAATGCGCCGCCGCAACGTGCAATTTGGCATCGTGACGATGTGTATTGGCGGCGGTATGGGTGCAGCGGGAGTATTTGAATTAATCTAATCGGATCTAGCGGGCGGCGTAGTTCGTCGCCCGACGATATAAAATCAAAGGGGAGGAGTACAAAAATGGCAAAAACATTGGAAAATGCGATTAAAGGTGGCAGCTTCCTTGTCGAAGATATTCCTTGCGAACGCGTGTTTACACCGGAGGATTTTACCGATGAGCACAAAATGATTGCGAAAACGACGGAAGATTACGTCGTCAATGAGGTGCTTCCGCAACTTGAGCATTTAGAAAATCACGAATTTGACCGCTCTGTGAAACTATTAAGAAAAGCGGGCGAGCTCGGATTGCTTAGCGCTGACATTCCGGAAGAGTACGGCGGATTAGGCCTGGATAAAATCAGCTCCGCGTTAATTGCGGAAAAAATGGCACGCGCTGGCGGTTTCTCGATTTCCCATGGTGCCCATGTCGGAATCGGGTCGCTTCCAATCGTTTTGTTCGGAACGGAAGAACAAAAGCAAAAATACTTGCCGGCGCTTGCGACGGGTGAAAAAATCGCCGCCTATGCGCTGACAGAACCTGGTTCTGGTTCCGACGCATTAGGAGCAAAAACGACGGCGAAATTAAACGCCGAAGGCACCCATTATATTTTAAACGGGGAAAAACAATGGATTACGAACGCCGGATTTGCGGATATCTTTGTCGTATATGCGAAAGTAGACGGCGAGCATTTCTCTGCATTCATCGTGGAACGGGACTTCCCGGGCGTATCGACCGGTGCGGAAGAAAAGAAAATGGGAATTAAAAGCTCGTCAACACGGACGTTGATTTTACAAGATGTGCCTGTTCCGAAAGAAAACTTGCTTGGCGAAGTCGGCAAAGGACATGTGATTGCGTTTAACATTCTCAATATCGGACGTTATAAACTTGGCGTCGGCGCGGTTGGCGGCGCAAAACGGGCACTTGAAATTACGCTTCAATACGCAAATCAGCGCCAGCAATTTAAACGGCCAATTTCGCAATTTACGTTAACGCAAGAAAAGTTCGCGACGATGGCTTCCCGCTTGTACGCAACCGAAAGCTCCGTTTATCGTACAGTCGGTCTATTTGAGGAGCGGATGGGCCTTTTGGATGAAGAAAAAGCAAAAGACGGAAAAGAAATCGCCAAATCGATTGCCGAATATGCAATTGAATGTTCGTTGAATAAATTCTTTGCGACGGAAACATTGGATTACATCGTGGACGAAGGCGTACAAATCCATGGCGGCTACGGATTTATGCAAGAATATGAAATTGAACGCGCATATCGCGATTCCCGCATTAACCGCATTTTCGAAGGGACAAATGAAATCAACCGCCTGCTCGTTCCAGGAATGTATTTGAAAAAAGCGATGAAAGGCGAGTTGCCGCTTTTGCAAAAAGCGCAACAGCTGCAAGAAGAATTAATGATGCTCGCGCCGGAGGAAGTCGGTGACGGCGTGCTTGAGCAAGAAAAATATTTAGTGCGTAACGCGAAAAAAATCGCGCTTATGACGGCAGGATTGGCAGCGCAAAAATTCGGCCCGAAACTCGAAGAACAGCAAGAAATTTTAGTCAATATTGCCGATATTGTTGCCAATATTTACGCGATGGAATCGGCGCTGCTTCGCACGGAAAAAGCGATCAAAAACTCCGGCGAAGAGAAAAACAAACAAAAAATCCTTTATACGCAAATCTTCTGCCAAGAAGCGTTTAATGAAATCGAAGCCCATGCCAAAGAAACGCTCATTGCCGTGGAAGAAGGCGACGCATTGCGCATGATGCTGTCCGCTTTGCGGAAGTTGACACGCTACATGCCAATCAACATCATTGCGAAAAAACGCGAAGCCGCGGCCGCGCTCATTGAAGCAGAACGTTATATTGTGTAATAATGGAAAGTACCAGGACTTGTCCTGGTACTTTGCTTATAAAGGATGGGTGAAAATGGCGTTAACGTTTTATTGGTATCCAAAATGCAGCACGTGCCGAAAAGCAAAAAAATGGCTTGACGAACATGGAATCGACGTACAAGCAGTGCATATCGTCGAAAATCCACCGAAAAAAGAGGAATTGACGGAGCTTTATCGCAAAAGCGGGCTGCCGTTGAAAAAATTTTTTAATACAAGCGGTATGAAATATCGGCAGTTAGGGTTAAAAGAAAAAGTGAATACCGCTTCCGAGGAAGAGCTTCTTGAAATCCTTGCCTCGGACGGCATGCTGATCAAACGGCCGATTTTAACCGATGGAACTCGTGTCCTCGTAGGTTTTCAAGAGGAGCAATATGAAAAATTTTTCAACAAATAAGACGAATTCAGTGAGTTTTTTGGTAAAATCGGTTATGATGAAAAAGAGCATATTTTGTCAATATGGAGGGATACGAACATGAATACGCCAAAGGAATTACGCTATTCAGAAGAGCATGAATGGGTGCGTGTAGAAGGAGACAAAGTACGCATCGGTATTACGGATTTCGCGCAATCAGAGCTAGGAGATATCGTGTTTGTCGAACTTCCGGAAGTAGGAACGGAACTTACCGCCAATGAACCATTTGGCAGCGTGGAATCGGTCAAAACGGTGTCTGAGCTTTACGCGCCGGTCAGCGGCAAAGTCGTTGAAGTCAATGAAGAATTAAACGATAACCCGGAATATGTAAATGAGTCCCCATACGAAAAAGCATGGATGATTGTCGTCGAGCCAAAAGATATGAGCGAGATCGATAATTTACTGACGGCCGAACAATATGAAGAAATGATAAAAGAAGGTTAAACTTTCCTGCAATGAATCATTAAAGGGATGGGCACCCTATACATAACTGAATGGACAAAAAGGGGTGCTTCTATCACATTAGAAGCAAAACAAGTCAACGTCATTGATCGCGTGACAGGCAAAATCAATGGCGATTTCATTCAGCTATATGAGGGGAATGAGCAAATAGGCCATCTTCCTCTTTCGCAAGTAAGCCATTTGCTGTGGGTATGCACAGCAAAATGGATAAATAAGAAAATGACCGTCACCGTTGAACCAGATCAAAAGTATGTCGATTGCGACGGTGGGGCTGGTTGGTGCTAAAAGCAGCGGTGTGATGCCGTTGCTTTCTTCTTGTTTTTATAAGATACGGTTTATGAAGCGGCGCTTGCCCTGCCCGTTTCTGCGACGGAAATCAAGGCTGGCGTTATCATATAAATAATAGTACAACGACATTTACTTTTAGGTGATTGTTTATGACGGAAAGCG
The DNA here is from genome assembly GCF_000632515.1 of Parageobacillus genomosp. 1. Taxonomy (GTDB): domain Bacteria; phylum Bacillota; class Bacilli; order Bacillales; family Anoxybacillaceae; genus Saccharococcus. The sequence goes on along the minus strand of NZ_CM002692.1, from coordinate 3,009,292 downwards.
AAAAAGTGATTATTGTCGAAGGACGCTCTGACAAACAAAAAATCGCCAATATTCTAAATGAACCGGTGGAAATTATTTGCACGAACGGGACGATTAGCGATGCTAGGCTGGAGGAGCTGATTGACGAGCTTTATTATAAAGACGTTTATGTATTAGTCGATGCCGATGAAGCGGGCGAAAAATTACGTAAGCAGTTTCGCCGCGAATTTCCAGAAGCGGAGCATATTTATATCGACCGTGCCTACCGCGAAGTAGCAGCAGCGCCAAATTGGCATATTGCACAAGTATTATTGCGTGCGAATTTTGATGTGCATATGAACTATTTATCGAAAAGGTGAATAGGCAATGAAAAAAATAGAGCCGTTTGAAATTGATGAGGCCATTGGCAACGAAGAGATTGTTTGCCTTTATTTATATACACCGATGTGCGGCACTTGTCAGCTTGCCAAACGAATGCTGGAAGTAGTCGAGGAATTGTTTCCGTTTCTTCCTTTTTACCAGACGGATATTAATTATATGCCAGAGCGGGCGGTTGCATGGAAAATCGAAAGCGTTCCATGCCTTCTTTTATTTCAGGGCGGCAATATCGTTAAAAAGTGGTATGCGTTTCATTCTGTTCCTTATTTATATGAAACGATCAAAGAGATGTTACCAAACGATAATCGGTTTTGTACGAACCGAAAGACAGACTAAGGGCGACGATCCCCTCCTCAGCTATCCATGTTGCAAACAGCCGTTATTTTGACTGCATTTGACATATTTCTTGGGAAATGATAAGAACTTTGCTTGTTTTCCGGATGATTTGTCGAGATTTTTGTAAAGGATTCTTCTCGCTAGATATGGAAATAAATGAAACAGCAGTAACGGAGGAGGAGGGGAAATTGGATATGCGTGAACTAGTCAAACAGCTTGCCGAACGAATGAAAACATTAAATCATCTATTGCCGATTTTACCGGAGGAAGAATTGTACGTTCGCTTTGAGTCCGAAACGGGAACAGCAGTCGTAGTGATTTCAAAACATCGAATCAGCCCCAAAGTGGAAGTAGACGAACGGCGGGTATTAACGGTGCGCGGGTCAAAAGAGGCATTGGAATCACTATTAAGCGGAAGGATGAAATTACAGCAGCTAATTCGTCTGCAAGAAGTGCATATTTCGGGAAGTTTCCGGCATATGCTATTGCTTGAGTCCTTGCTTCACTTAGCCAAGCCATACCGACATGTTTGCTAATGATTGGCGATTTGCTTTTAGATGAAAAGGAATTGACAAGTATAATAAACAGCGTTAAAATATTCAGAAAAGATAGATGAATTGGGGACCGATTTTAAGCTGAACCGACAAGAAGCAGAGCACCAACGAGACGTTTATCCATGAAAGCCAAGCGGAATAAGAGTGAACGTCTACACGAATTTTGCACGCTGTAATTTGCTCATTTTTCGTAATTCTAAAAAAATAGATTCTTATCAAGAGAGGTGGAGGGAACTGGCCCAATGAAACCCGGCAACCGGTTGCGATAACACGGTGCCAAGTCCAGCAGAGCAAAATGGCTCTGGAAGATAAGAAGAGTATATATCCCTCTCTTCTTAAAGGAGAGGGTTTTTATTATAAAAAGGTAAGGAGGAGAAGTATAGTGAGTGGAAAGCAATATCGTTTAGAGACAATAGCCGTTCACGGTGGGGTAAAGCCGGATCCTGCGACCGGCGCGCGAGCAGTTCCGATTTACCAGTCGAATGCCTATTTATTCGCCAATACGGATCATGCCGCCAATCTATTTGCATTGCGGGAAGAAGGATATATTTATACACGCATTCATAACCCGACCGTTACCGCATTGGAAGAAAGAATAGCTCAGCTAGAAGGAGGCGTTGGCAGCCTTGCCTTAGCCAGCGGAATGGCGGCGATTACCCTGGCGATTTTAAACATCGCCGGCGCAGGAGATGAAATCGTATCGGCAGCGACGATATATGGTGGTACATATAATTTGTTCGCTAATACATTGCCGAAATACGGAATTAAAACCCACTTTGTCGATCCGTCTAATCCGGAAAACTTCCGGGCCGCGATTACGCCAAAAACGAAAGCGATTTTTGCGGAAACCATCGGCAATCCTAGCTTGCACGTGTTGGATATCGAGGCGGTTGCGCAAATTGCCCATGAAGCGGGAATTCCACTGATTATCGACAATACGTTTGCCACTCCGTATTTATGCCGGCCGATTGAATATGGTGCCGACATCGTTGTTCATTCTGCTACAAAATGGCTTGTCGGCAATGGAACGACGCTAGGCGGCATTATTGTTGATGGCGGCAATTTTGACTGGAATTCGGAGAAATTCCCAGGGTTTACTACTCCTGATCCAAGCTATCACAATCTTGTCTATGCCGAAGCGCTTGGCAATGCGGCTTACATTGTCAAAGCGCGTGTACAGCTGTTAAGAGATTTAGGTCCGGCGATCAGTCCGTTTAACGCGTTTCAAATTCAGCTTGGAATGGAAACGTTGCATGTCCGTATGAAAGAGCATATTGCTAACACGAGAAAAATTGTCGAGTATTTGGATCGCCATCCTGCAGTCGATTGGGTGCTTTATCCGGAACATGACAGCCATCCAGCAAAAGAGTTGGCGAAAAAATATTTGCCAAATGGAGCCGGTTCGATCGTTGTTTTTGGCTTAAAAGGCGGCAGGGAAGCAGGTGCGAAGCTCATTAACCATGTGAAATTATGGTCGCATGTTGCAAATGTCGGCGATGCGAAAAGCCTTATCATCCACCCAGCAAGCACAACGCATCAACAGCTAAACGAAGAAGAACTAAAATCGTCGGGGGTAACGGAGGATTTAGTCCGTCTGTCCGTCGGGATTGAAAACGTCAATGACTTAATCGAGGATTTAGAGCAGGCCATTGCCGCTGCGACAGGTATTACTTCTATTTCCGTTTCATCATAAAACAAGATTCCCGAAAATATGGACGCAAAATTTTTTATTGACATGGTTCAATATAGGGTGATACAATCACATTTGTGATTAATGGAGAATTTGTAATTGAATAATGCGATTGTTGCGCTCTTATCAAGAGAGGTGGAGGGATGTGCCCAATGAAGCCCGGCAACCGTCAGCACATACGCTGAAATGGTGCCAATTCACACAAAGCATCTGCTTTGGGAGATAAGAGACGGAATGGTAATGATTACCTTTCTGTTCTCTTCGAGCAGAAAGGTTTTCTTTTTGGAACGAGCCGCCTGCTAGATGAAGGAAGGTGAAAATGTGCATGATTACATTGGAAAATGTGACGAAAATATATGAAGCGGCAAACGGATCGGTCACCGCGGTCGATCATGTTTCTTTACAAATTAAAGAAGGGGAAATTTTTGGAATTATCGGATATAGCGGCGCGGGGAAAAGCTCGCTCATCCGTCTTCTAAATGGATTGGAAAAACCAACAAGCGGTAAAGTCATTGTTGCCGGACGGGATATGGCTAATATTAAAGGAAAAGAATTGCGAAAGGCTCGCCAGGAAATCGGGATGATTTTCCAGCATTTTAATTTACTATGGTCAAGAACCGTTCATGAAAATATCGCATTTCCTTTAGAAATTGCTGGTATCCCGAAAGAAACGCGGAAAAAGCGGGTCGATGAGCTAATTCAGCTTGTCGGGCTGCAAGGAAGAGAACATGCTTACCCGTCACAGCTGAGCGGCGGGCAAAAGCAGCGTGTTGGCATCGCGCGTGCGTTAGCAAACAATCCAAAAGTGTTATTGTGCGATGAAGCGACATCCGCGCTAGACCCGCAGACAACTGATTCCATTTTGGAACTTTTGGTGGATATTAATAAACGTTTAGGATTGACGATCGTATTAATTACCCATGAAATGCACGTAATTCGTAAAATTTGCGATCGCGTCGCAGTGATGGAGAACGGAAAAATTGTCGAGCAAGGCGAAGTACTACAAGTGTTCCGGCAGCCAAAACAGGAGATTACGAAACGGTTTGTGCGGCAAGTTGTTGAACCGGAGGAAACAAAAGAAACGATTACCCATCTGCTCGATAAATACCCGAACGGAACGGTTATCCAATTGACGTTCGTCGGGGAAGCTGCGGAACAGCCGCTGATTGCCAATGTTGTCCGCCAGTTTCAAGTGGATGCAAATATTTTACAAGGGAAAATTTCACAAACTCATCAAGGCGCTTACGGTGTGCTGTTTGTTCATATGGATGGGGAAAAAGAGGAAATGGCCCGCGCGATCGATTATATTCGAAAGCAGCAAGTGGCGGTGGAGGTGATTACAAATGCTCGCTAGCCTCTTGCCGAACGTAGAATGGGATATGATTTGGGCGGCTACGGTTGAGACGCTTTATATGACAGGCGTCGCCGTTGTGGCGACATTTATATTAGGAACGATTCTTGGCCTGCTTTTGTTTTTAACGTCAAAAGGAAACCTCTGGGAGAACCGCCTGGTGAATATGATCATTGCTGCTATTGTTAATGTTTTCCGTTCCATTCCATTTATTATCTTAATTATTTTGTTAATCCCGTTTACGAAATTGGTCGTTGGAACGATTCTCGGTGCCAACGCCGCGCTGCCGGCGCTTATTATCGGGGCGGCGCCATTTTACGCGAGAATGGTGGAAATTGCGCTCCGTGAAATTGACAAAGGCGTCATTGAAGCGGCGAAAGCGATGGGGGCATCGACGGCAACAATTATTTGGAAAGTGTTGCTTCCGGAGTCACTGCCTGCACTTGTGTCCGGAATTACTGTAACGGCGATTGCTTTAGTCGGATATACGGCGATGGCAGGAGTCGTCGGCGCCGGTGGTCTTGGAAACTTAGCCTATTTGGAAGGATTCCAGCGCAATCATAACGATGTCACGTTTGTCGCTACCGTTCTAGTTTTGGTGATTGTCTTTGTCATTCAGTTTATTGGTGACTTTGTCACTTCCAAAATAGATAAACGATAAAAAGGGGGAAATCGATATGAAAAAATGGATTAGTGCATTGTTTGCCGTCGTTCTTGTGTTGGCATTGGCAGCATGCGGAGGCAATAACAACGCTGCCGATGACAAAAAAGAAGGAAAATTAACGAAACTAGTAGTCGGAGCTTCCAACGTGCCGCATGCGGAAATTTTAGAAAAAGCACAACCAATTTTAAAAGAAAAAGGCATTGACTTAAAAATTGTTAAATTCCAAGATTATGTATTGCCAAACAAAGCGTTAGCGGATAAAGAAATTGATGCAAACTACTTCCAACACATTCCGTATTTAGAAGCGCAGAAAAAAGAACATGGATATGACTTTGTCAACGCTGGCGGCATTCATATTGAGCCAATCGGTGTTTATTCGAAAAAATATAAAAGCCTTGAAGAATTGCCAGACGGTGCGACGATCATCATGAGCAACTCGGTTGCAGACCATGGCCGCATTTTATCGATGCTGCAAGAAAAAGGGTTAATTAAATTAAAAGAAGGTATCGATAAAACAAAAGCTACGGTCAAAGACATTGTGGAAAATCCAAAACATTTAAAATTTGAAGCGGATGTGGAAGCAGGATTGCTGCCGCAAATTTATAAAAACGGCGAAGGCGATGCCGTGCTCATTAACGCGAACTATGCGCTTGACGCGGGGTTAGATCCTGCAAAAGACCCAATTGCTGTCGAGTCGCCGAAAGATAACCCATATGTCAATATTATCGCTGTACGTAAAGGCGATGAAAACCGCAAAGAAATTAAAACGCTTGTTGAAGTATTGCAATCGAAAGAAATTCAAGACTTTATTAAAAAAGAATATAAAGGCGCTGTCATTCCAGCAGCACAATAAAACGGAAGCGATTCGCTTCCGTTATTTCTTTTTTGGCAGCTTCTCGAGAATGGCAATCAGCAGCGTAATGATCAAAGAGCATTGAATCGAAATAACGATAGTAACAATATCGGTTAGTTGCGCGTCTTCCAACAATGCCCCTACCAAGAAAAATAACAAGATAGAGATAATAATCATCATGAGGAACACGGAAATCCATTTTCCCATTTGTTTCCCTCCCATTCGCCTATATTCAAATTCTTCTGTTTAATTCCTTTTTCCTTCACGCATACTAACACCGATATAATTATGGAAAGAGGTGTTGAGAAGTGAACCAGCAACAACATACGTCGGTTGAAGCGGCTCTTCGTCATTATAAAGAGGGAATTGGCGTGTTTACGCAGAAGCTCCCTAAAATTGCTAGCAGCTTCAATGCTTTCACCGAAGCTTGTTTTGAAGCCGGTGCGTTATCGAAAAAAGAAAAACAGCTTATTGCTTTAGGAATTAGCCTTGCTACGCAAGATGAATATTGCACGATTTATCACACGAAAGGGTGTTTAGACGAAGGAGCTTCAGAGCAGGAGATTTTGGAAGCGTGCAGCGTAGCGGCGGCATTCGCCGGCGGTGCGGCGATGAGCCAAGCGGTAACTTTAGTGCAAGAATGTATTCGTGAATTATCAACAAAACATTAATGAAAAAGACTCCGATACGGGAGTCTTTTTTTTATAGAGGCTGAAAGTGACGCTAAGTGGGTTGAACGCAAACAATATGCTGTTCGTGTAAAATAATATACGCAACCAGCAATTATAATAATTTTCACTATCAACATAGTGATATTGTCTACAAAAGGTTGCTAATACTTTTCATTTGTTATAAGATTGTAATGAGAATAAAATGAGAATGGAAGGCAAGAAAGTCAGTGGTGCACTGGTATATACAATTATATACAATTTTCAGCGAAAATTGGAGGTATTCTGCATGGCAGTGTTGACAATTAAAGATCTTCACGTATCGGTAGAAGGAAAAGAAATTTTAAAAGGCGTGAATTTGGAAGTAAAAGGCGGAGAAATTCACGCGATCATGGGTCCGAACGGGACCGGGAAATCCACGTTATCGTCCGCGATTATGGGGCATCCAAAATATGAAGTGACACAAGGCAGCATTACATTAGACGGTCAAAATGTGCTAGAAATGGAAGTAGATGAAAGAGCGCGCGCCGGTTTGTTTTTGGCAATGCAATATCCAAGCGAAATTAGCGGGGTAACGAACGCCGATTTCCTTCGCGCCGCTATCAATGCCCGGCTTGGCGAAGGCAATGAAATTTCGTTAATGAAGTTTATCCGCAAGTTGGATGAAAAAATGGCATTTCTGGAAATGAATCCGGATATGGCGCACCGTTATTTGAACGAAGGATTCTCGGGCGGGGAGAAAAAACGCAACGAAATTTTACAATTAATGATGCTTGAGCCGAAAATCGCGATTTTGGACGAGATTGACTCCGGTCTTGACATTGACGCGTTAAAAATTGTTGCCAAAGGCATTAATGAAATGCGCAGCAGCGAATTTGGCTGTCTGATCATTACGCACTATCAACGCTTATTAAACTACATTACCCCGGATTATGTGCATGTCATGATGCAAGGGCGCATTGTGAAATCTGGCGGCCCAGAATTGGCACAACGTCTTGAGGCGGAAGGATACGACTGGATTAAAAAGGAACTTGGCATCGAAGACGAAACGGTTGAGCAAGAAGCGTAAGCGTTAGGAGGAGTATTATGACGACAGAAACAAAAATACCATTCGACCAACAATATGTGCGCGCGTTTTCTGGTGAGCGCGGCGAACCGGACTGGCTGTTACAGCTTCGCTTACAAGCTCTTGCCAAAGCAGAAGCGCTGCCGCTGCCGAAGCCGGATAAAACGAAAATCGATAAATGGAATTTCACTCAATTTGCCGATCATGTTGTCGAAAGCGCGCCGTACGCCTCGTTAGAAGAATTGCCGGAAGCAGTCAAAGTGCTTATTGAAGCAGGCGAAGAAACAAAAAATTTATATGTGCAGCGCAACCATACGCCTGCATATGTATCTTTATCGGAAGACTTGAAAGAAAAAGGAGTTATTTTTACCGATATTTTCACTGCGGCACGCGAACATGGAGAGCTGCTGCAAAAATATTTGATGAAAGACGGCGTCAAAATAGATGAACATCGTTTAACAGCATTGCACGCAGCGCTGTTAAACGGCGGCGTGTTTGTTTACGTGCCGAAAAACGTTGAAATCGAGGTTCCGCTGCAAGCGGTATATATTCAGGAAAATGACGATATCGCGCTGTTTAATCATGTGATCGTTGTTGCAGAAGATAATAGCCGTATTGTTTATGTGGAAAACTATATTTCCGCGAAAGAAACGAGCAAAGCGGTTGTCAATATTGTCGCTGAAGTGTTTGCCAATACAAACGCGCGTGTGTTTTTTGCCGCTGTCGATAACTTGGCAAAAGGGGTTACAACGTATGTCAATCGCCGTGGCATTGCGGCGCGCGATGGCCGCATTGAATGGGCGCTCGGCTTAATGAACGATGGGAATACCGTTTCCGAAAACATTACCCGTTTAATTGGCGACGGATCTTTTGGCGATACGAAAACGGTTGTTGTCAGCCGCGGGGAGCAAGTGCAGAACTTTACGACGAGCGTCGTGCATTATGGAAAATATACCGAAGGCTACATTTTAAAACACGGTGTGGTGAGAGACAGCGCGACATCGATTTTTAACGGCATCGGCAAAATTGAGCACGGTGCTTCGAAATCGAACGCCCAGCAAGAATCACGTGTCTTGATGCTAAGCGAAAAAGCGCGTGGCGACGCCAATCCGATTTTATTGATCGATGAAGATGATGTGATGGCAGGCCACGCGGCATCAGTCGGCAGAGTGGACCCAATACAGTTATACTACTTAATGAGCCGTGGTATTCCAAGACATGAAGCAGAGCGTCTCATTATTCATGGATTTTTGGCTCCAGTGGTTGAAGCGATCCCGATTGAAAGCGTGAAAAAACAATTGATTGAAGTTATTGAAAGGAAAGTTCAATCATGAATGTAAAAGAGATACGGAAGCTGTTTCCTATTTTAGATCAAGAAGTGAACGGAAAGCCGCTCGTATATTTTGACAGCGCAGCGACATCGCAAAAACCGCTTCCTGTCATTGAAGCGCTTGACCAATATTATCGTCAATACAATTCGAATGTCCATCGCGGTGTGCATACGCTTGGAACAAAGGCGACAGATGCGTATGAAGGAGCGCGGGAAAAAGTACGGCGATTTATTAACGCGAAGTCCACACAAGAAATCATTTTTACAAGAGGAACGACAACGGCGTTAAATCTCGTTGCCGCCAGCTATGGTCGCGCCAATTTGCAGGAAGGCGATGAAATTGTCATCACGTACATGGAGCACCATAGCAATTTGATTCCTTGGCAGCAAGCAGCGAAACAGACAGGGGCCGCATTAAAATACATTCCATTGCAAGCGGATGGAACGATCGATATAAAAGATGTGGAAGCAACGGTAACGGCAAACACGAAAATCGTTGCCATTGCCCACGTGTCCAACGTTTTAGGAACGATTAACCCAGTTAAGGAAATTGCACGCATTGCCCATCAATATGGTGCGGTCGTTGTGGTCGACGCCGCACAAAGCGCTCCGCATATGAAAATTGACGTTCAAGATCTTGATTGTGATTTTCTGGCGTTTTCTGGGCATAAGATGTGCGGTCCGACCGGAATTGGCGTATTATATGGTAAGAGAGATTTATTAGAGCGAATGGAGCCGGTAGAATTTGGCGGGGAAATGATTGATTTTGTTGAATTGTATGATTCAACATGGAAAGAACTTCCTTGGAAATTCGAAGGCGGAACGCCAATTATTGCTGGAGCGATCGGCTTAGGAGCGGCGATTGATTTCCTTGAAGATGTCGGATTAGATCATATTGCCGCCCATGAGCACGAACTGGCGCAGTATGCGTTAGAACGAATGTCTGCTATAGATGGGCTGACGATTTATGGTCCGAAACAACGCGGCGGATTGGTTACGTTTAATATAGACGGCGTTCATCCGCACGACGTGGCAACCGTCCTTGATGCAGAAGGCATCGCCGTCCGCGCCGGCCACCATTGCGCACAGCCGTTGATGAAATGGCTGAATGTAACCGCGACAGCGCGGGCAAGTTTTTACCTCTATAATACAAAAGAGGAAATTGATCAGCTTGTCGTTGCATTACAGAAAACGAAGGAGTATTTTGGCCATGTCTTCTAATAATCCTTTAGATCAGCTTTATCGCCAAGTCATTATGGATCATTACAAAAACCCAAGAAATCGCGGCGTTTTAGAGGGAAACAGCGTCGATATCAATATGAATAACCCGACCTGCGGTGACCGTATTCATTTAACGATGAAAGTAGAAGATGGGAAAATTGCCGATGTAAAATTTGAGGGAGAAGGCTGTTCCATTTCGATGTCATCGGCGTCGATGATGACACAGGCGATTAAAGGAAAAACGGTGGAAGAAGCGTTAAAGCTAGCCAATATCTTTTCCGAAATGATGCAGGGGAAAGAATATGACGACTCGATCGATTTAGGTGATATTGAAGCGTTGCAAGGCGTTTCGAAGTTTCCGGCCCGCATTAAATGTGCGACGTTAGCGTGGAAGGCAATGGAAAAAGGCTTACATCAGCATGATTAATGGCAAGGAGAAAAAAGGAGGGTGAAACCGCATGGCGAAAAAGGCGCCAGAAATCGGCGAATATAAGTATGGGTTCGTCGATAAAGACGTATCGGTATTCCGTGCGCAGCGCGGGTTGACGCGGGAAGTGGTTGAAGAAATTTCCCGTATGAAAAATGAGCCGCAATGGATGCTGGAATTCCGCTTAAAAGCGTTAGATATTTTCTACAGCAAACCAATGCCACAATGGGGCGGCGATTTATCGAGCTTAGATTTTGATGAAATTACGTACTATGTAAAACCGACGGAAAAATCGGGCCGTTCTTGGGATGAAGTACCGGAGGAAATTAAAGCAACGTTCGATAAGCTCGGAATTCCTGAAGCTGAGCAAAAATATTTAGCCGGCGTATCAGCGCAATACGAATCAGAAGTGGTATACCACAATATGAAAGAAGATTTGGAAAAACTAGGAGTCATCTTTAAAGACACCGACTCAGCGTTGAAAGAAAACGAAGATCTTTTCCGTGAGTATTTTGCCAAAGTCGTGCCTCCTACTGACAATAAATTTGCCGCGTTAAACTCGGCAGTATGGTCGGGCGGCTCATTTATCTACGTGCCAAAAGGTGTGAAAGTCGAAACACCGTTGCAGGCATATTTCCGTATTAACTCGGAAAATATGGGGCAATTTGAACGTACGTTGATCATCGTTGATGAAGGTGCGCACGTTCATTACGTCGAAGGATGTACGGCGCCAATCTATACAACCGCCTCGCTTCATAGCGCCGTTGTTGAAATTATCGTCAAAAAAGGCGCATACTGCCGCTACACGACCATTCAAAACTGGTCAAACAACGTGTTTAACCTGGTAACGAAACGTGCGGTTTGTGAAGAAAACGCGACAATGGAATGGATCGACGGAAACATTGGTTCCAAATTAACGATGAAATATCCAGCTGTTATTTTAAAAGGAGAAGGCGCACGCGGCTTGACCTTATCGATTGCGATTGCCGGAAAAGGACAGCACCAAGACGCAGGGGCGAAAATGATTCACCTTGCGCCAAACACCTCATCGACGATCGTCTCAAAATCGATTTCAAAACAAGGCGGAAAAGTGACATATCGCGGAATAGTACACTTCGGCCGCAAAGCGTCGGGGTCGCGCTCGAACATTGAGTGCGATACGCTTATTCTTGATAACCAATCGACATCGGATACGATCCCGTATAATGAAATTTTAAATGACAATATTTCGCTCGAGCATGAAGCGAAAGTATCGAAAGTATCAGAGGAGCAGCTGTTCTATCTCATGAGCCGCGGCATTTCCGAACAGGAAGCAACGGAAATGATCGTCATGGGCTTCATTGAGCCGTTTACAAGAGAGCTTCCAATGGAATATGCTGTGGAAATGAACCGGCTTATCAAGTTCGAGATGGAAGGATCTATCGGTTAATGAATTGTTACAAAACCATCCATTTGCCTATGGTAAATGGATGGTTTTCACATTTTTTACTGCACGTATCTCCATGTTCTCAAATTTTTTGCAATTGTGATATGATGAAGCTAGGTGATACGTATGATTTATATCGGATTAACAGGTTGGGGAGATCATGATAGCTTATATCCTCCTGGACTTGCCGCAAAAGATAAGCTGCAGGAATATGCGGCGCATTTCCCAACGGTAGAAGTCGATTCCTACTTTTATGCGATTCAGCCGCGGCAAAATGTCGAAAAGTGGATTCGCGAAACCCCCCATTCTTTTCGTTTTGTTGTAAAAGCGTATCAAGGAATGACCGGACATGAGCGCGGTCCGATTCCATATGCCGACAAAGAAGAGATGTTTGCCGCGTTTTTGGATTCGATTGAGCCGTTTCTCCAGTCGGGAAAGCTTGCGATGGTGTTGTTTCAATTCCCGCCATGGTTTGATTGCCGCCGCGAGCATGTCGCGTATTTGCGCTGGTGTAGGGCGCAAATGAAAGAGATTCCGACAGCGCTGGAGTTTCGCCACCGTTCCTGGTTCTCTCCTCGTTTTTATGCAAAGACGTTACAATTTATGAAGGAGGAAGGATGGATCCATAGCATTTGTGATGAACCGCAGGCGGGGGAAGGATCAATTCCGACCGTGCTTTATCCGACTGATGCGGAAAAAACGCTTATTCGTTTCCATGGCCGCAACGTCCACGGATGGAATAAAGCGACAAGCGGAGAAAATTGGCGGGCGGTTCGATATTTGTATCGGTATCGTGAAGAAGAATTGCGCGAATGGGTCAACCATATCGAAATGTTAAAAGCGAAGACGAAAGATATTTATGTGCTTTTTAACAACAACTCTGGCGGGGATGCAGCGGATAATGCGAAACAATTGATCCGTTTGCTTGGCATTGAATATACCGATTTAGCACCACGCCAGCTTGATTTATTTTAATATTGGAGATGAAACGATATGGAATATGTGTTGTTAGTCATTGTCGGTTTTTTGGCGGGAACGATCGGCAGTTTAGTTGGTTTAGGAGGCGGCGTGATTATTGTGCCATCGTTGTTATTTTTAAGCGCGGTTCATTGGCTGCCGCACGTTACCCCGCAGTTGGCGGTCGGCACTTCGCTCGTTGTTATTATTTTCAACGGGCTGTCGTCGACCTTGTCGTATATGAAGGAAAAAATGGTCGATTATCAAAGCGGGCTTTTATTTTTTATCGGAAGCGGCCCGGGAGCGATCATTGGGGCATGGGTAAATAATACATTAAGCTTAGAGCATTTTTCTTTATATTTTGGTCTTTTTTTAGTGGCTGTATCGTTCTTTTTATCTTTCAGCAAAAACGCTTCGGCGCGTTCACAACGAAAATCGTTTAAAATTACTCGCACTTATACAACGAATGAAGGAGCAACGGTTACGTATGGATATCATCCGATCGTCGCTATTGTCATCTCTTTTGTCGTTGGCTTTTTCGGCGGCATGTTTGGCATTGGTGGCGGTTCGTTAATGGTGCCGGCGATGATGATATTGTTTCTCTTCCCGCCTCACGTCGCCGTTGCGACTTCGATGTTTATGATCTTTTTATCTTCATTGGTCAGCTCGCTTACACATGTGTTTATGGGAAACGTACAATGGCTATTTGCGCTCGCCTTAATCCCGGGAGTTTGGTTTGGCGCGAAAACGGGTGCATTTATTAATAAGCGGCTGCGCAGCAAAACCGTCGTCGCCGTTTTGCGGATTGTGCTTATTCTTTTAGGAATCCGCCTTATTTACGAAAGCTTTTCATAAGAGGAGGTTGTTCATTGAAACGGACAGTATATGTATATCATACGAATGATGTGCATAGCCATTTCGAGTATTGGCCGCGAATTTCCTATTTCTTGGCCGAGCAAAGACAGAAACACCGGCAACGGAATGAGACGATGTTGTTATTTGACATTGGCGATTTTATCGACCGTTTTCACCCGATTACCGAGGCGACGAGAGGAAAAGCGAATGTCGATTTACTCAATGCCCTTCAGTACGACGCCGTAACGATCGGCAATAATGAAGGAATTACCCTTGATTACGAAGACTTAAATACGTTATACGAAAACGCTCGGTTCTCCGTGCTTGTCGCCAATTTATTTCATAAAGACGGCACGCGTCCTTCCTGGGTGCGTCCATATTCGATTATTCCGATTTCGGACGCGTTTCGTGTTGGCGTGATTGGAGTAACGGCTTATTTCGCTAAATTTTACGAGTTATTAGGATGGAAAGTGACGCCGCCTTTTGAGATGCTGGGAAACATTGCGGCAGAAGTGAAAAAACAAGCGGATCTTGTCATTTTATTATCGCATTTGGGAATCAACGAGGACGAAAAAATTGCCCAGACGATACCGGAAATTGATATTATTCTTGGAGGGCATACCCATCATTTATTTCCAGAGGGAAAAAGGATTAATGATACATTATTGTGTGGCGCCGGGAAATATGGAAAGTTTATTGGAGTAGTGAAGTTAGAAATTGAGGAAAGTGATCATACATATGAAGCATTAGCTACTGTTGTGGATGTGGAAAGTTTGCCGGATTTGGAGAAAACGAAACGAACCTTATCGTTATTAGAACAGCAAAGTTTAGCAACATTGGAGGCAGAACAAATTGCCGAGCTAAAGGAAGACTTGCCGTTGCAATGGTTTTCGCCGTCCCCGTTTGCCCAATTGCTCGCTTCGGCATTAAAAGAATGGTGCGATGCGGAAATTGGCATGGTAAATGCGGGAGTTTTGTTAGAGCCGCTTCCGAAAGGAATAGTCACTAGAAAAGATTTGCACCGCATTTGCCCACATCCGATCAACCCTTGCAAAGTTCAGCTGCGCGGCACGGAATTAAAAGAAATTATTTTGCAGGCCAATACAGAAAGAATGAAACAGCTGCAATTTAAAGGTTTCGGTTTTCGCGGGAAGGTGATGGGGCAAATGGTTTATGACGGGGTCGAGATCGAGACGGAAAGAGAAGAAGATGGCGCGGAACATATCCGTCATATTACGATCAACGGCGAGCCGCTAAATCCGGATCAATTATACGAGGTGGCAACGATCGATATGTTTACGATCGGCCATTTTTATCCGCAAATGCAGCGCGCGCCGAAAAAGAAATATTACATGCCGGAATTTTTGCGGGACGTGCTGGCATGGAAATTGGCGAAAGGGAAATAGACACACATCTTTCCTTGCTTCATACATTGAAGTAGGGAAAGGAGCGTGATGTTATCATGATTCACGTAACGCCGATTATGATCGACGGTTATCCATTTATCGCTATTTCTGTCCAATTGCCAAAAACCAATTTGCTTGCTGTAGCGAGTGAAAAAGGGTACATTATGTGCGGAGCGCTTGATGTGGCGCTATTGAACGAAAAACTGCGCGACCGTGGAATTGTGGCTGGAAGGGCGGTCGGGGTTCGCACGATTGAACAACTGCTGGAAGCGCCTTTAGAATCGGTGACGGTCGCTGCCGAAGAGCTGGGAATTACGGTCGGTATGAAAGGAAAAGATGCTTTGTTGAAGATGCGGTAAAAAAATTATATAACAATTTGCTTTATCTCCCTCCTTTCAAGCATACATATAGCTTGTAAAGGAGGGATTTTATTTTGTCTAGATTTCCCGCCCGTCCCCGATTGTCAAGAAGAGGGCCTCTTCCGTTTCGCTATGTGTTTTTGCTGACGTTTGTGTTTTTTATGTTTACTACCGCTCTTAGTCTTTGGATTGTCAATAAAAGCTTTGAACCGGTTTTAATGGAAATTGCCGAAACCGAAACGAAACGGATTGCTGATTTAGTGATTAATAATGCGATCGAACAGCAATTTTTAAAAGAAAATAAAGAGATGAGCAATTTGGTCATCGTGCAAAAAGATGCCAATGGCAAAATTGCTTCCGTCGATTTTAACACCGCTGTTGTAAACCGAATTTTGGCAAAGACGGATGACTATGTGATGGAAAGCTTAAAGGCAGCAACAGAAGGGAGAATTGAGAGGCTTGTGCTTCCTGAGGTGGAATCTGGAAAAGGAGACAGCAGAGGGATTATTTACTATATTCCTTTTGGCCAAGTCACGAATAATTCGCTTCTTAGCAATCTCGGGCCGCGTATCCCCGTGCAGTTTCAAGTTATTGGCAATGCAGACACCGAAGTGACGAAAGAAATTAAAATGTTCGGGATTAACAGCGCGTTAATTGAAGTGGATATTCACGTTTCTGTCGATATTCAAGTAATCATTCCATTTGCGTCAAAAACGTCAACAGTTTCTACGAATATTCCGATCATCATGCACATAATTCCAGGAGAGGTTCCGCAATTTTATAATAACAGTGGAAATGTCGGTCCTTCTTTAAATATACCATCACACTAATCACTGATTTGCCGTGAATATGGAGATCGATTTGCTGTTTTTTACAGCAATAACAAAAAATTATATATAAAAAACGTTATTGTTTGCCGTTTCTATTAAGCTGTTTTGCTGAAAGACAATTTATCTGCAAAACAGCTTTTCAATTTATAGTAGAAAACACCTAGACGGAGAGAAAAAAATTTTGTAATATTGTATTAAATTAAAAATAGTTTTATTATTATGTTATTTTAAAAAACATATAGAAAGGATGTGAGGAAGGAGAGAAAGTATACATCTATTAAACTGAATTTTTTGAAAAATAATCATGGGGGGAAAAAGAATGAAGAAAAAAAGGCTGGCTAGTATTTTTCTATCATTGGCATTAACTGCTGGAGTTATGGCAGGATGCGGAGGACAGAAGGAGACGAGCAGCTCCTCTGGCGGCGGAGGCGGCGATACGATTAAAATCGGCGCCAATCTTGAATTATCCGGCGGAGTAGCTTCATTTGGACAGTCGATTGCCGAAGGGCTGGAACTTGCTTTGGAAGAGATAAATAAAGAAGGCATTAACGGAAAAAAACTTGAGCTCGTAAAGGTGGATAATAAATCTGATGCGGCCGAAGCGACGAACGGTGCGATCAAGCTCGTCAGCCAGGACAAGGTAGCAGCGATTATCGGCGCCGCAACGAGCACCAATACGCTAGCGCAAGTCCAAGTGGCCCAAGATAACAAAATTCCGTTAATTACGCCAACGGGAACAAACCCTACGATTACGAATAAAGATGGCAAAGTAAACGATTTTGTATTCCGGACATGTTTTATTGATCCTTTCCAAGGGACAGTTGCCGCAAAATTCGCGATCAATGATTTAAAAGTGAAAAATGCAGCGGTGCTGATTGATAGTTCCAGCGACTATTCGAAGGGTCTTTCCGCAGCGTTTAAAGAAGCGTTTGAAAAAGAAGGCGGCAAAATTGTAGCGGAAGAAGCTTACGTTGCTAAAGACACGGACTTCCGTGCTACGCTTACCCGCATTAAATCGGCTAATCCGGAATTCATTTTCTTGCCTGGTTATTACGAAGAAGTAGGTCTTATCGTAAAACAGGCGCGTGAACTTGGCATTAATGTACCGATTATGGGCGGCGACGGATGGGATTCGCCTAAATTAGTGGAAATCGCCGGCAAAGATCCATTGAACAATACGTTTATTACGAACCACTATTCTTCCAATGACCCAGATCAAAAAATTCAAGATTTTGTAAAAGCATTCAAGGCGAAATACAATAAATCTCCAGATGCCTTCAGCGCGCTTGGATATGATACAGCATATTTCCTCGCTGATGCCATCAAACGTGCTGGAAGCACAGATCCAGAAAAAATTAAAGACGCGCTTGCGAAAACGAAAGACCTTGCTCTTGTTTCGGGAACATTGACGCTAGATAAAAACCACGATCCAGTGAAGTCAGCTACGATTCTCGAATATAAGGACGGCCAGCAACAATTTAAAACAAAAGTGAATCCATAATCTCACGCGGTGGATAGGGGGCATGTCCCCCTATTCCGAATTTTTCTAGATAAAAGAAACAGTCTTCTTTAAGGAGAGTGCAAATATGGAACTCATTCAGCAACTAGTTAACGGGATCTCCCTTGGAAGCATCTACGCACTGATTGCGCTTGGCTATACGATGGTATACGGAATTGTGCGCCTCATCAATTTTGCGCACGGCGATGTATTTATGATTGGTTCTTTTGTTGGATTTTACGCTGTCACCAGTTTTCATGTAGGTTTTTTTCCAGCGTTGCTCCTCGCAATGGTTTCCTGCGCGATTTTAGGGGTATGTATTGAGAGAATCGCTTATAAACCGTTGCGAAACGCTACAAAAATCGCTGTACTGATCACTGCCATCGGGGTTTCGCTTTTAATTGAGTATGGAACCATTTATCTGCGTGGTGCTCAGCCAGAAGCGTATCCTAGCACAGTGCTTCCGGATAAAAAAATTGAAGTATTGGGCGTAACCGTTAATAGCCAGTCATTATTGATTCTTGGTGTTTCCATTGTATTGATGATTCTCCTTCAATTTATCGTCCATAAAACAAAAATCGGAAAAGCGATGCGGGCCGTTTCTCATGACGCAGAAGCAGCTCGGTTGATGGGAATTAATGTAGATAATACTATATCAGCGACTTTTGCCATTGGCTCGGCTTTGGCGGGGGCAGCAGGCGTTATTTTCGGGATTTACTATACTAAAATCGACCCGCTGATGGGAATTATTCCAGGTTTAAAAGCGTTCGTAGCTGCCGTATTAGGAGGAATCGGCATTATCCCTGGCGCGATGGTTGGCGGCCTGATGCTTGGCGTCATTGAATCGCTCGTAAGCGGTCTTGGTTATTCGCTTTGGCGGGATGGGGTCGCTTTTATCATTCTTATTTTGATTCTCATTTTCCGACCAGCTGGATTATTTGGTAAAAACGTAAGAGAAAAAGTGTAAAGGATGGTAGGGAGCGATGGCAACTTTGAAGCGGACGATAGGATTTTGGATCTCCATTGTACTAGCGCTGATCCTTTTTGTTGTGGTTCAGGTGCTAATATCGGGAGAAATACTTAATTCCTTTTATGTTAATACGTTATTTTTTATGGTGATTAACATTATACTAGCTGTCAGCCTTCATTTAATCATCGGGATTACCGGACAGTTTTCCATTGGCCATGCCGGGTTTTTTGCCGTGGGAGCTTATGCATCAGCGATTATGACGATGAAATTGCAGATGCCGTTTGCGCTTGCGTTGCTTGTTGGCGGTGTCGCTGCAGCGGTTGCAGGCCTCCTCATCGGCATTCCTAGCCTTCGGCTAAAGGGCGATTATTTAGCGATTGCTACGCTTGGTTTTGGGGAAATCGTACGAATCAGCCTGCTAAACATTGAGTATGTTGGCGGCGCCAGCGGTATGACGGTAACCCACCTCACAACTTGGCCATGGGTGTTTGCCTGCCTGCTTATCACCATTATTGTCATTGCTAATTTTACTAACTCTACCCATGGACGTGCCTGCATCTCGATTCGAGAGGATGAAATCGCAGCGGATTCCATGGGAATTAACACGACGTATTATAAAGTGGTCGCTTTTGTCATAGGTTCTTTCTTTGCCGGAATTGCCGGGGGGCTTTATGCTCATCATTTTTATATCATTCAGCCGACTAACTTTGGCTTTTTGAAATCATTTGATATTTTGATTTTTGTTGTGCTTGGCGGACTAGGAAGCATGTCTGGCGCGGTGATCGCTGCTATCCTATTAACAGTTGTTTCGACATTCCTTCAGGATTATCCAGAAACGCGAATGATTATATATAGCATCATTCTTATTTTGGTTATGCTGTATCGTCCAAAAGGATTGTTAGGCACAAAAGAAGTAACATCTTTCTTTAAGCTGCGCAGAGCGGTGCAAGGGGGAATTGGAAATGACAACAAGAACACCGTTGCTTAAAGCGGAACACGTTGGCATTCAATTTGGTGGTCTGAAAGCTTTATCTGACGTCAATATGGAGTTGAATAAGGGAGAATTAGTAGGGCTTATTGGACCGAACGGGGCAGGGAAAACCACCTTTTTTAACTTGCTGACCGGCGTCTATGAGCCAACCGAAGGAAGCATTGTGCTCGACAATGAGAAGCTAAACGGCCTGCCGCCATATAAAATTACGCGCAAAGGAATCAGCCGCACATTCCAAAATATTCGGCTGTTTGGTGAGCTTTCGGTGCTGGACAATGTAAAAGTTGCCTATCACTCTCTCGCCCGTCATTCTATTCTTAGCTCCATCTTTCGCCTTCCTTCCCATTTTTCTGGCGAAAAAGAAATAGAAGAAAAAGCGGTCGAATTTTTAAAGATTTTTAAGCTCGAACATGTGATGGATGAGAAAGCGAAAAATTTGCCATATGGACAGCAGCGCCGTTTAGAAATCGCCAGAGCTCTCGCCGCGCATCCGAAGCTATTGCTGCTTGACGAGCCTGCAGCAGGGATGAATCCACAGGAAACGAAAGAATTAATGAGCTTGATTGCCTTTATACGCGAGAAGTTTGATTTAACGATTTTGCTGATTGAGCACGATATGTCTCTCGTGATGGGAATATGCGAACGGATTTATGTGCTTGACCACGGGCAGTTGATTGCGCATGGCACACCGGAAGAAGTAAGAAATAATCCTAAAGTGATCGAGGCATATCTTGGCGAGGAGGTTTCTTAACGTGCTAAAAGTGGAAAGCATCGATGTATTTTACGGAAATATTCAAGCGTTAAAAGGTGTTTCACTGGAAGTAAAAAACGGCGAAATCGTCACCTTAATCGGCGCTAATGGCGCCGGCAAAAGCACGTTACTAAAAACGATTTCTGGGCTGTTAAAACCGAAGCAGGGCGATATTCTATACGAAGGGACGTCCATTGCAGGCAAAGCGGCGCAAACGATTGTGAAACAAGGAATTTCCCATGTTCCCGAAGGCCGCCGAATTTTTGCTAATATGACTGTAGAAGAAAACTTGGAATTAGGTGCTTTTTTAAGAAAGGATAAACAGGAAATTCAGCAAGACTTCGAGAAAGTGTATCATCTGTTTCCGCGCCTTTACGAGCGGAGAAAACAGCTCGCCGGAACTTTGTCAGGCGGAGAGCAGCAAATGCTGGCGATTGGCCGCTCCCTAATGGCTCGGCCGCGCCTTCTGTTGCTTGATGAACCGTCGATGGGATTGGCGCCATTATTGGTGAAAACAATCTTTCGCATCATTGAAGAAATTAACTCCTTTGGGACGACTATTTTATTAGTCGAGCAAAACGCGCATATGGCGCTGTCTGTAGCCGATCGGGCATATGTCATTGAGTCAGGGCGGGTCGTCCTGTCGGGAACCGCACAGGAACTAAATGCAAGCGAACAGGTGAAGAAAGCGTATCTAGGAGGACATTAAAAGAAAAATATACTGCACAGGAGAAGAAAAAGGAGGCTTATTTCTGTTCGGCCTCCTTACTTTTCTTCCGTTTTTGTTTTTCCGCGCGTTCCCATGCTTTTAAGTGCGGATATGGGTCGAACGACCATTCCATATAGCCATTATCTCTGTACATTCCGTAATGAAGGTGCGGCGGGAATTTTCCCGCTGTTCCCGGCGGGCCGTAGCCGGAGCTGCCGACCGAGCCGATGACCGTTCCCGGTTCGACGATCTGCCCTTCGCGCAAATTAGGGGCAAATCCATTTAAGTGGCCAAAATAGTGGTACGTATTATTAATATCGCGAATACCGATGCGCCATCCGCCATATTTATTCCATCCTTTTAATTCGATGATTCCGTAGCACGTCGACCGCACCGGGACGCCATAGTCGGCAAAAATGTCCGTTCCTTCATGAATGCGGCGTCCACCCCAGCTCCTTTTATCTCCCCACGTATCGCGATAGCTGTAGTTAGCATGAAGAGGAAGCGGGAATACATGGTCATCTAATTTTAACGTTTGGTACTTTTTATATATTTTTGCTTTGCCTAAAATTAGGTCAACCGCTTTGCTGCGCTGATAATAATTCCATAGCGCCATTTTAATATGTTGACGATCGATTCCGTACGTTTGCAAATAGCGAGCGATCGCGAAAATCACATCTTCATCATCCTCGCGATTGGCAAGGCCGTCACCATTGCCGTCAACGCCGAGACCACCAAATTGCGAAATCGTAAACGGATTTGTATCATGAGGGTTTCTGTTTAGCGGTCCGGCCCAAATTTCGGGCTTGATATAGATCCCGAGCACGCCGGTAGGTTTTGGCAAATCACGGCGCACTTGCCGGACGTTTCGTTCGTATTGGTCGATTGCTGCAAAGTAATACCAAGGGATGAGCGAGACTGCTTCCGCTTTTTTATACAGCTCCATTCGTTTTTCGTATATCGTGTCCTCACCCATTTTTTCTTCGGCAAATGTTGCTTTCGGTACCGTTAATACAATAGCAGCAATCCATATAATCAATATCCATCGGCACACACATTTCTACTCCTTTCCGTCCATTTCATATATTTAGTTTGGGGAGATTTGTTTGTTTCATAAATGTTAAAAAGCGGTAAGTAGTGGGAACTGGCTAATTTCTTTGTGTTTAGCGGTTGTTTTTTTTATAATGAAAAATGTAAATAAAAACTTATTGGAGTTGAGAACAATGTCGACAAAAGAAGACCATATTCGCAAACCAGAGTGGTTAAAAATAAAGTTAAATACAAATGAAAGTTATACCGGACTAAAGAAATTGATGCGTGAAAACCGGTTACATACGGTATGTGAGGAAGCAAAATGTCCAAACATTCATGAATGCTGGGCGGTTCGGAGAACGGCGACATTTATGATTTTAGGAAATGTATGCACTCGCGCCTGCCGTTTTTGCGCGGTCAAAACGGGGTTGCCGACCGAACTGGACTGGCAGGAACCGGAACGTGTTGCAGAGTCTGTCCGCATCATGAACTTAAAACATGTTGTCGTCACTGCTGTTGCCCGTGACGATTTAAAGGACGGTGGAGCAGCCGTGTTTGCGGAAACAGTTCGGGCCATCCGCCGCAAAAACCCGTTTACGACGATCGAAGTGTTGCCTTCTGATATGGGCGGAGTATACGAAAACTTAAAAACATTGATGGATGCCCGTCCGGATATTTTAAACCATAATATTGAGACGGTGCGCCGCTTGACGCCGAGAGTGCGCGCACGTGCCACCTATGAACGCTCGCTTGAATTTTTGCGCCGCGCTAAGGAGCTGCAGCCGGATATTCCAACGAAATCAAGCATCATGGTCGGACTCGGGGAAACGAAAGAAGAAATTATTGAAGCGATGGATGATTTGCGCGCCAACCATGTCGATATTTTAACGATCGGCCAATATTTACAGCCGACAAAAAAACATTTGAAAGTCGTCAAATATTATCATCCAGATGAATTCAGAGAACTAAGAGAGATCGCTTTAAGCAAAGGCTTCACCCATTGCGAAGCGGGCCCACTTGTTCGGTCTTCATATCATGCCGATGAACAAGTCAATGCGGCTTCGGCAGCAAGGCAAATGAAAGCATAGAGGCGTCGAAAAAAACGGTCTTGCCTTCTGTATGAGAAGACAGACCGTTTTTTCTTCACATGTTAGCGTGTGGTTTTGACTGGTCGCGGTGTTCCGTCATGAAAATCACGGTCAAGACGATCGTTTGTTTCATTGATCATTTCGCCGTTTTCATTTTCTCCGTCACTTAGCTTCTGACCTTGCGGGTATTTTAGCATTTGTTGAATCGTAGCATCGATAATTTGATCAATATTTCGGCTGTTCGAATCCAAACGTCCGAAACGTTCGATATCTTTCATCAGCTGTGGATTGTCAGCCACATATACATGGTAATAGTGAGGAACGACGGAAAGCGCAGTCTTTTTCACTTGGTCTGCCGTTTCATTACGGTTTTTTGTATCGGCATCATAGACGACCAACACTTCCTCATCGGTTACCAATGTGGCGACATCGTTCACGTTTGGAAGCTGTGTACAGAGCTTGCTAATTAAATCGGCGGCTCGCTCGCGGTTAAAGGATGGCATGTTGTTATAGGCGTTGGCATCGCCGCGAACAGGACTTTTTTGGTGGCGGACATAGCCAAAGTTATTCATTGGCGTATCGTCGCCATTTGGCACCCCATTTTCGTTATATAAGTCGTTGCGGTCGGTGACGTTCATCGTATTGCCGCTCCGTTTATATACATCGGTATTATCGTCTCGTGCCATCTGCGCACAGCCTGCTAATGTGACAGCTGTACCCAATGCGACGGCAAGCAATGGTTTTTTCATGGTCAACACCCCCTTCATCTTTAGGATGATTCTCTTGCCAAACTTCAATAACAGTAATTGATTGGGAGCGTTTCATCGTTTATGATGAAAGTGGAAAGGCAAGGTGAAAACGATGATATGCATTAACAATATTTGCTACGAACTGGTGGAAAACGTGAAAAATGCGTTTAATGAAGAGGCATTTCGCGCTCGATATGCCGATATTTTAAGCAAGTATGACTATATTGTCGGAGATTGGGGATATAATCAGCTCCGTTTACGCGGCTTTTTTGATGACTATAACCAAAAAGCGACATATGATACAAAAATCAGTACCTTATCCGAATATTTGTACGAATATTGCAATTTTGGCTGCGCCTATTTTGTGCTTCGCAAAATAAAGCGGTAAAAATGACACGCGGCTATCCTTTTTCACGAGGATAGCCGCGTGTCCATTAATCCTGGCCGTATGGAAATTGCTCGTTTTCCCGTGGATCGTCATGCAGCGGGTGCGCGCCAGGATCTCGCCTTGGAATATTTTGATGGAATGATTTGAATTCATAGTTAAAGGCGCTGTAATGGCGCTGCCCTTTTTTCCATGGGGTGCTTTTATTTTCGACCGGCACGTCGGCACGGCGCGGCGATCCATACGGTCCTTCCGGAAATTCTTCCGCCGTTAAAAAATTTTTCTGCTTTTCCGCGGTGGAAAAGTCGCTATATTTTTCCTTCTCCTGCATTTGTTTCACCTTCCTCGTTTCCGGGGATTGTTTATAATGTTCCCGAATGAAAAGGTGACTATGAAATGCATTCGTACAAAAATGCCCGCAAATCATTCGCGTCTTCTTCGCTGAGATGATACGCATGTTCTAAGTACCCTGGTTCCTCTAGATCGTCTTGTCCGATGATGGCAAAACGGTTGCTTTGCAAGTCGAGAACTAAATATTTCCCGTAGAAACGATCAGTTTGGATGATCGCCAAATCGAACCGCTGCCGTTCTCCTAAAAAGCTGACGAAGCGCGTTTTTGTTTCAACGGTATCATCGTATAAGTAAAAACGCTCAATCATTGGCCGTGACCTCCAGTCCAAATTGAAGTTATTTTCATCATAGCAAACGATAGGGGAAATGTCCTGTTGATTATGGTACAATAAAAAAAGAACTATATGGGAGGAAACTGTGATGTATTTTGTCGATCGTAATAAAATCGAGGAAACATTACGTTATATGGAAAAAATGTTGTGTATTTATAAGGAAAAAGCGGAGTGGGACGACGAATTATCCCGACTTGCGTTAGAGAGGATTGCCCATTTAGTGATTGAGGCTATTTTAGATGTTGGAAATGCGATGATTGACGGATTTATTATGAGAGATCCGGGCAGTTACGAAGATATTATCGATATTTTAACGGACGAAAAGGTAATAACAGAAGAGGATGCCAAAGCATTAAAAGCGATCATTGCCCATCGGAAAATGCTGGTGCACCATTATACGAATGTCGACCATAAGAAATTATTGGAAGATATGCGAAAATATTTTGCAGCTCTTCAAGCGTATCCAGTAGCTGTGCGTACATATTTAGAAAACGAGCTCGGTCCGGTGTCGGCGTTTCGCAATTAAGCGACATTGTTTTGATTGTATGGCAAACACGCTTCTGTATTTTTGATGAAGCGTGTTTACTTTTTGACATTTGCCGCTTCTTTCGTTAAGTTTTTGTTACGTGTATGATTAAAAAAGAGGTGAAGACATTGAAAACATACAAAGGGTATTTAATCGATTTGGACGGAACGATGTACCGCGGAACCGAATGCATTGCGGAAGCCCGCGACTTTGTAAAGGAATTGCACCGGAAAGGCATTCCGTATTTATTTGTGACAAATAACTCGTCGCGCACGCCGGCGCAAGTAGCGGAGAAATTGCAGTCATTCGGCGTCCCGGCGACAGCGGAACATGTATTTACGACCAGCCAGGCAACGGCTAATTATATTTTTGAGAGAAAACCGGATGCTTCCATTTATGTAATCGGGGAAGAAGGAATTCGTACCGCGCTCGAGGAGAAAGGATTCACGTTCGCGAAAGAAGACGCGGACTTCGTCGTGATGGGCATTGACCGCAGCATTACGTATGAAAAACTGGCGATTGCCTGCTTAGCCGTGCGCAACGGGGCGACGTTTATTTCGACGAATGCCGATATCGCCATTCCGACCGAGCGGGGGCTGCTGCCGGGAAACGGCTCACTTACAGCCGTTGTCGCGGTATCCACGCAAGTACAGCCGATTTTTATCGGCAAACCGGAGAAAGTGATTATGGAGCAGGCGTTAAAAGTGTTAGGGATTCCAAGAGAGGAAACATTGATGATCGGTGATTATTACGATACCGATATTATGGCGGGGATGAATGCCGGAATCGATACGTTGCTTGTTCATACCGGAGTAACGACAAAAGAGTTGCTGCAACGGTATGAAAAACAGCCGACTTACACTGTCGATTCATTGCGGGAATGGATGGAACGCATTTAAAAGAGCCGCCGCTCTTTTGCTAAAGAGCGGCGGTTTTTTTGCCATGTTTATTCCGTATTCGCAGCCCGGTGCGCTAAGCGGCTTGAAGCGGCGGCGGCAATGGCGCCGACGATATCATCTAAAAACGTATTGCATTTTCCAGTCGATTTATCATTTAAATATTGCAAAATACCTGGCTTTTGTTTATCAATATATCCATAGTTTGTAAAGCCGATCGATCCGTATACGTTGATGATCGACAACGCTAAAATTTCGTCCACCCCATATAACCCTTCATCGCGATGAATAATGGTCTGCAGCGGTTCGTCCAATTTGCCCTCTTCCGCTAATTTATCAAGCTGAATGCCGGTTAAGATCGCGTTTTGCACTTCGCGTTTCGCAATGACACGGTTGACATTTTCGATACAGTCTTCCAGTTTCAAATCAGGATGGTATTTTGATTGTAGATAATATACAAGTTCAGCGATATCTTTGATCGTCACCCCTCGCTCTTCCAGCCATTGGCGAGCGGTTTGTTCGAGATTGTTCATAATTGGTTCTTTCATTTGCGTCACCTATTTCTTTAGGGAGTTGTTTTTTATTATATATGTTTATGATGGCATAAATGTGTCTTTTTTGTAAACAGAGATGCTCGTGATAAAGAAATGCAGATTTTTTGGCGAAACGCCTCATATATTACTGTTAAAAGGAGGGGGAAGCAATGGAATCATGGATTCGCCAGGAATATGATATTGCGGTAGAGCGGATGCAAAAAAACGGACGGTATTACACATTTTTTGATAAAAATCAGTGTTATACCGTTATCCCTGTCCATGGACGCAGTGAAGCGGAGCTTGAGGAACTGCAAAAAATGAGCCATTATTTAATATCCAAAGGGGATGTGACGGTCGCATCATTTGTGCCGACAAAATCAGGCAGGCTCGTTGCTTATAGGAATGAACAGCCTATTGTTATTGTTCGTACGCCGTTTCTGCCGTATGCAAGAAATATTTCCATTGGGAGGGAGTTAGCGAAATTTCATCAACGCGGCCGCATATGTCCGCTTCCGCTCGTTCATTGCCGGCGGATCGGCCAATGGAAAGAACTTTGGGGAAAACGAGTCGATCAAATGGAGGAATTTTGGAAAAATAAAATTGCTATGGGGATGGAAACGATGTTTGATCGGCTATTTATTGAATCGTTTCCATACTATCTTGGACTTGCCGAAAACGCGATTCAATATGTTGCCGATACAGAGCTGGATGAGGAGCCGGTCGGCATTGATTATGCCACCTTTTGCCACGAACGGTTGCCAAATGCTGGGTGGACGGAAGGGAAAGAGCAGAAGCTGCCAATCGATTGGGTGTATGATCATTGTGCAAGGGATTTGGCGGAGTGGGTTCGCTATTTATACGTAAAAAAAGGGCGTGATTCCGTCCGCGAGATAAGGCAATTTTTCCGCGATTATGAACACCACACCCCTTTATCTCCATTTGCTTGGCGTCTTGTATACGCTCGCCTTCTATTTCCGCTTCATTATTTTGAATGTATCGAAGGCTATTATATGACAAATGATGCACAGGAAAAACAACAATATGCGCATATGCTGCAGAGCATCATCGCCCGTTCGCGTGAGCATGAGCAATTTCTTGCCTCGTTTATGGATATTGTCGGTTTGGCAAGCCGCCGGCTTTCTCTTCCGAAAGTAGAATGGCTGTCTCATTCGTTAACACGATGAGAATGAAATCCTCGTTTTTTTTGCCAGAAATTTGTGATAAGATAAGGGAAAAACATTGAGGGGGAAGGTGGAGGTATGAAGCGGCCGTATGTGTTTATTACAAGAAAGTTGCCGGAGGAGATTATCGCACCGATGAAAGAAATTGCCGAAATAGCGATGTGGCCGCATGATGACGTACCGGTTCCGCGCGATGTCCTAATGGACGAGGCGAAGAAAGCGGATGCGTTGTTGACGATGGTGGCAGATATGGTGGATGAGGCCATATTGGATGCTGGAAAGCGGCTAAAAGTCGTGGCGAACATGGGCGTCGGCTTTGATAATATCGATGTGCGGGCCGCGACGAAACGCGGCATCGCCGTTTGCAATACTCCTGATGTATTGACCGATACAACCGCTGACTTGACGTTTGCCTTATTGCTGGCTACCGCCCGCCGCATGGTGGAAGCGGCACAGTTTATCAAAGATGGGAAGTGGAAAAGCTGGAGCCCGTTTCTGCTGGCCGGGGTGGATGTTCACCATAAAACGATTGGGATTGTCGGTATGGGGAATATTGGAAAAGCGGTCGCCAAACGAGCCTTTGGTTTTGATATGAATGTGTTGTATCACAATCGTTCCCGCAACATCGAAGCGGAAAA
The DNA here is from genome assembly GCF_000632515.1 of Parageobacillus genomosp. 1. Classification (GTDB taxonomy): domain Bacteria; phylum Bacillota; class Bacilli; order Bacillales; family Anoxybacillaceae; genus Saccharococcus. The sequence goes on along the minus strand of NZ_CM002692.1, from coordinate 2,980,309 downwards.
GCAGCTTGGAGCTACATATTGTTCTTTTGAGGAGCTGTTAGAAAGAGCGGATTTTGTTGTTTGCCTGACACCGCTGACAAATGAGACGCGTCATATGTTTAACAAAGAAGCATTCCGCAAAATGAAACGGTCTGCGATATTTATCAATGCATCGAGAGGAGCAGTTGTGGATGAACAAGCGTTATATGAGGCGCTTGTCAGCCGGGAAATCGCAGGAGCAGGATTAGATGTGTTTGAGCAGGAGCCGATTGATGCATCGCATCCATTGCTGGCCCTTCCAAACGTTGTGGCCCTTCCACATATTGGGAGTGCAACAAAAGAAACTCGGACAAAGATGATGGAGCTATGTTGCCGTAATATTATTGCCATATTAACTGGAAACCAGCCTGAAACGCTGGTCAATAAAGAATGGAGTTTGCGGTCCTTTACATAATGTGCGGTCCTAGGCAGCAGGGCTGCTTGTTTTTTACAAAAAAATTATCTGAATTTCCTTGATATTAATCATTTTCTGTATTGGATGGTAAAATTAACGATTGCCAAAAAAAGCAATATCTTTTATAATGTCTACTATAAAAATACAAATGTCTACCATAGATAAACAGAAAGGGCGGGGGAATATGGAAAAGCCAATCTTGGTTGGATTATTAGGATTAGGTACTGTTGGAAGCGGGGTTGTAAAAATTATTGAGAATCATCAAGAACGGCTGATGCATCAAGTAGGATGTCCGGTGCAAGTCAAAAAAATCCTTGTCCGGGATATATATAAAAAGCGGGATGTTCAGGTCGACCCAGCGCTGTTGACCACGAACATCGCAGACGTCATTGATGATCCGGAGATTGACGTCATTATTGAAGTTATGGGCGGAATTGAAGAAACGCGGCAATATTTGCTGCGGGCGCTGCGGCAAGGAAAGCATGTAGTGACGGCAAATAAAGATTTAATGGCTCTGTATGGGTCAGAGTTATTAAACGTAGCGGCGGAACACCATTGCGATTTGTTCTATGAAGCAAGCGTTGCCGGGGGAATTCCGATTTTGCGCAGTCTTGTTGACGGGCTTGCCTCCGATCGCATTACGAAACTGATGGGGATTGTCAACGGAACAACGAACTATATTTTGACGAAAATGTGCAAATACGGAGCTTCTTATGAAGACGTGCTGGCAGAAGCGCAAGTGCTCGGATATGCAGAAGCAGATCCAACCGCGGATGTCGAAGGATTAGACGCGGCGCGGAAAATGGCGATTTTGGCGCGGCTTGGCTTTTCGATGAACATTGATTTAGAAGACGTGCAAGTGAAGGGAATTACCTCGATTACGGAAGAAGACCTTAATTACGGAAAGCGCCTCGGCTATACAATGAAATTAATTGGCATTGCCCATCGGGATGGAAACAAAGTAGAAGTCAGCGTCCAGCCGACCTTGCTTCCGGACTCTCATCCGCTTGCTTCGGTCAATGATGAATACAATGCCGTTTATGTATATGGCGAAGCGGTTGGTGAAACGATGTTCTACGGACCGGGAGCGGGTAGCTTGCCGACGGCGACGGCGGTTGTGTCTGACTTAGTAGCCGTCATGAAAAACATGCGCTTAGGGGTAAATGGATGTAATGCCGTTGCTCCGCAATACGAAAAACAATTAAAATCTCCAGCGGAAATTTTCTCGAAATATTTTTTGCGTATTCACGTTAAAGACCAAGTCGGCGCATTTGCCAAAATTACGACCCTATTTTCCGAACGCGGCGTAAGTTTTGAGAAAATTTTGCAATTACCGTTAAAGGACAACAATCTTGCGGAAATTGTTATTGTGACGCACCGCGCCTCGCAGCAAGATTATGAGGAAATTTTACAGCAATTGCGCGACTTGGAAATCGTCCAGGAAGTGAAAAGTTCGTATCGCGTTGAAGGAGAGGGAAAATAATGGCATGGAAAGGATTGTTGCAGGCGTATCGGGAATTTTTGCCTGTCAATGAAAATACGCCGCTGCTTTCGTTAAATGAGGGAAACACGCCGCTTATCCCGCTTCCGCGTTTATCGGAAGAGCTAGGAATTGAGCTGTACGTCAAAGTCGAAGGAGCCAACCCGACGGGTTCGTTCAAGGATCGTGGAATGGTAATGGCGGTGGCAAAGGCGAAAGAAGCCGGCAGCCATACGATTATTTGCGCTTCGACAGGCAACACGTCCGCATCCGCTGCCGCCTACGCGGCAAGAGCAGGATTACGCTGCATTGTCGTCATCCCGAATGGTAAAATTGCGATGGGCAAGCTGGCACAGGCGGTTATGTATGGCGCCGAGATTTTTGCCATTGACGGCAACTTTGATGAAGCGCTGAAAATGGTGCGCCGTCTTAGCGATATTGCCCCGATAACCCTTGTCAATTCGGTTAACCCATACCGCATTGAAGGACAGAAAACGGCGGCGTTTGAAATTTGCGACCAGCTCGGCAAGGCGCCGGATGTGCTGGCGATTCCTGTCGGCAACGCCGGTAATATCACGGCGTATTGGAAAGGATTTAAAGAGTATCATGCGCTGAAGCAAACCGGGCTTCCGCAAATGCGCGGATTTGAAGCCGAAGGAGCGGCAGCGATCGTCCGCAATCAAGTCATTGAAAATCCGGAAACCGTGGCGACAGCGATCCGCATCGGCAATCCAGCCAGCTGGGAAAAAGCGGTTCAGGCGGCGGCAGAATCGCAAGGAAAAATCGATGAGGTGTCCGATGCAGAAATTTTAGCAGCGTATAAGCTGCTCGCAAGAAAAGAAGGCATTTTTGCGGAGCCCGCCTCCTGCGCATCGATTGCAGGAGTAATTAAACAACGAAAACGAAACGAAATTGAAAAAGGCAGCACCGTTGTTGCGGTGCTAACCGGAAATGGTTTAAAAGATCCGGCCATTGCGATGGAAACAGCGGAAATCGAGCCTGTTGTGCTCCCGAATGACGAAACGATCGTGCTCGAGCATCTCCAAGGAGTTGTCCATTCATGAAAGAAGATGAGATGTTAAAAATTATCGTGCCCGCGAGCACAGCAAACTTAGGACCCGGCTTTGATTCAGTCGGTCTTGCCGTCTCTCGCTATTTGACATTAGAAGTCAAACCGGCAGAGGAATGGAAGTTTATTCCCTGCTCTCCAGAAGTAAAGGGAATTCCAAAAGGAACGGAAAATTTAATTTACCAAGTGGCAAAGCAAGTGGCGGATACGTATGGATGTACGCTGCCAAGCTGTTCGGTTGATGTGTACAGCAATATTCCGTTTACGCGTGGTTTGGGCAGCAGTGCAGCAGCAGTTGTTGCCGGAATAGAACTAGCAGATGCGCTTGCTGATTTGGCGCTGACGCGCGGGCAAAAAATGCGGCTGGCCAGCTGCTACGAAGGTCATCCCGATAACGTCGGCGCCTCTTTATACGGAGGGCTTATCATCGGCTGTCACCGAGAGCAAGGGACCGATATCGTCCATATTTCCGATATCCAGTTGGATTTGGTCGCCGTCATTCCAGATTATGAATTAGAAACGAAAAAAGCGCGCAACGTATTGCCACAGCTGCTTGCGCGGGAAGAAGCGGTCGAGGCAAGCGCGGTCAGCAATGTGTTGATTGCTGCATTATTAACGAAAAACTGGGAGCTTGCCGGCAAAATGATGGCTGCCGATTTATTTCATCAGCCGTATCGGAAGGAATTAGTTCCGCATCTGCCGTTGGTACAGGTGTTGGCTTTGGAATACGGGGCGTTCGGTGTGGCGTTAAGCGGTGCGGGACCTACCGTTTTAGCCTTTACCGAACCTGGAAAAGGAGAGTATGTAAAAGAAAAGCTACGTCCTCATTTCCCGAATAGCGCCGTCGAATTATTAACGGTAGAACAAAAAGGAAGCCGGGTATACAAACTGGCGCTAGAAAAATAACAGCGGTCTCCAAAAGGAAACCGCTGTTATTTTTAAAATACTTGCTCTACTTCCACGACGCCTGGTACTTCTTCTAAAAGAGCGCGCTCGATTCCGGCTTTTAATGTGATGGTTGAGCTTGGGCAGCTTCCGCATGCGCCAAGGAGGCGTAATTTGACAACGCCGTCTTCGACGTCAATTAATTCGCAGTCTCCGCCATCGCGAAGTAGAAACGGACGCAGTTTATCTAGAACTTCTTGCACTTGTTCTTTGATTTCTTGATCGGTCATTGTTATCGACTCCTTTCTTTAACTTTATTATAATCATGATAACGAAAAAAATCTAATGATAAATGTTGTTTTTATCATATGAAAGGTGGAAATATATGACGTTTAAGCAGGTAGAAATATGCGTATATGGTGCGGATATCACTTGCCCATCTTGCGTGCAGCTGCCTTCTTCGAAAGAAACATATGAGTGGCTGGAAGCAGCGATTAAACGGAAATACCCAGATCAACCGTTTTCTATTACCTATGTGGATATTTTCAACCCGCCGGAAGAGGATGAAGAGAAACGAGAATTTGCGCGCAAAGTCATCGAAGAAGATTTGTTTTACCCCGTTGTTGTTATTGAAGGCGTGATTGTCGGGGAAGGAAATCCAAAGCTAAAGGCCATTTATGCAGAAATGGAAAAGTACGGCTATCGCTAGGAAAAAGGATCTTTGCTAAAGATCCCTCTGTTCACAAAATGGGTTTCAGACATTGGTCTGAAACCCATCCAGCTTGCCAACTTTGTTGGCAAGCTGGAATCCCTGCCGTTTGGCAGGGATTTTTTATTTTAGTGGTATAGAAATATCAAGGGGGGTTTAGTAAAGAACCTAAATTTTATCAATGCTTTACTCTTTCTTCTGATTCTGGCATGATAATCGAAGTGAAAATTCTCTTTTTTCGTTGTGGAGATGGTTTGTTATTCATCAATTTTTTCATCTCCTCATTAACAGTTTTAGCAAATTGGAAAAACTCTTCATCACTTGCATAAAATCGAACTTGCCGAAAACCCACTCCATCTTTTATTAAATCAATTTCCTTTTGACTTAAATATCTTTCATAATCAGCTAAAATATTTGCGATAAATCTCATAAATATGTTCATATGCTCTTCACGACTCAATGACTGTAAATCTTCGTTTGTCAATCCACTCGACTCATTTGGCAAAGCATAAACTTTTTCAATCGTTCCCCGTATTTTTCTTTCTTCGACGATTTTAATCAATTCTGCTTCTTCTAGTTTTTTTATATGGCGATATAAAGAGGCTTGTGGAACTTCTGGTAGAAATTCCATTATCTCTTGCACAGTTAGACGTTTCCCGCCGATAAGTGATTGAATGATCCGGATTCGAATTGGATGTAAAATAAGATCTGCTTTTGTTTCTTTCATATAAAGCACCTCATCATTTTTTATTCAGTAAGTGGTGATGATTCACTTTTGTAATGTAATGGTTATTTAACCATTTTTGTAAACAAAAACACAACTCATCATGTAATGGTTTACTTGCGTTTTCCTTATATATCTTTTTTATTTTTAAAATATTGACTTCATCCTCTTGTTTCTTTAGTACATGATCCATATTTTTAATTGTATAATACTCTAAATCTCCCTTCACTAATTTCGGCAGTCTATTTAATTTTTCTGGGTCTGCTTGGATATCTTTATCCCCTGTAATCGCTAAAATTGGGCATTCTACTTTTTCGAGGTCTTGAAGAACATCATACTGTAAATGCTCTCTAAACCATTTTGCATTGATTTTCTGAAATTGGACTTTTATGACATCTTTATCTGTTTGCAATATTTTATTAAAAAGTGCTTTTGCCTTTTTCTCATTTTTTTGTTCAATATTTAACATTCGAATAAGCTTTCCTTTAAACCCTTTTAGATTGTTTAATGCTTGATAAGCGAGCTTTCTTTGTCTTAATAAAGCTTCTTGTAACCGTTCTCCTGCGCCGGCTAGCAAAATAAGTCCATGTATTTGCTCGATTGTGTTTAATGCTACCGCAAGCGTGGTCCCTTCACTATGCCCTAATACGATAATTCGCTGATCGTCCACTAATGGATGATTTTTTAAAAATTGAACAGCGCTTTTTGCGTCATAAACGAGATCCCACATTCCTGTTGAAAAATAATCTCCCTCACTCTCACCAATCCCTCTTTTATCATAGCGTAAAGTAATAAAACCTAATGAAGTGATAAAGGATGCTAACTGCTTATACAAATTCAATTGTAATTTTCCTTTTGCATCGTTACCATCTCGATTTAACGGCCCTGATCCAGAAAGAATCAAAACAGCAGGATATTTTATTTTTTTTTCATTTAACATTGATAGCGTCCCTTTTAATATGTTGCCACTGCTTTCAAAAGAAATAGGTTGTTCAATCATTTTAAAACTCCCCTTTATTATTATTATTATTGATAATGATAATAATAATATATTCTAATCATTACTTTGAAGTCAACTTTTTATAATTGTCTTTTTCAAAAAATGTAATTTCTCTACCTCCTCCTTTATTAAAGGAGAAATAAGGAGCTAATGCCTCTTTAATGTTTCAAGGAGGTAAGTTATATAGCAAATAAAGAGGCGGAGATCATGCTCCGCCTTTTTGCAACGATATAATATATCAATGGTTTTATAGGTATTTTGCTTCGTTTTGAATTAATAACCGTTATGGTATTTGTACATCCACAATACTCCCGATTTTAGCAGCCGAGGTACTCTGCCGGTAATCGGGCGGTCGGCAACCAGTCCGAATCCGTGTTTTTTGCCGAGCGAACCGAGAATTCCTTTTAGTTTAATCGGTGGAAACTCGCTTGGTGGCTCTTCCCCGTTCCAGCGACTTTGCAATACTTGAACGATTTGCTCAGCCTGCGCTTCAGCAAGCTGCGCGCTCGGAGAATGCGGCAAGCTTGCGCAATCGCCAACAACGTATACGTTTTCGTATTCGGGAATATGATGCTGTTTTGTTAAAATAATGCGCCCTTGCTTATCTTTTTCCACCGGAAGCTCGCGGACCACGCGATTTGGTTGAATCCCGGCCGTCCAAACGATGACATCGCAATGAACAGGTTGATCGTGGTTGTACAGCGTATGTTCTTCCACTTTTGTCACGTTTGAACAGCGGACGATTTCAATATCATGTTCGGCAAACCAGCTTTCCACATAGTCGCTGAGCCGTTTCGGAAACATTGGCAAAATGCGTTCGCCGCGGTCAAACAGCTTAATGTGTAAATCCGGCCGGCTTTCTGCAAGTTCGCTCGCTAATTCGACGCCGCTTAATCCCGCGCCGACAATGCCGACGACAGCGCCAGGCGGCAGATTATTTAACGCTTCATAGGCTGCGCGCGCCTTCTCGATCGATTGAATGCTGTGAGTGAACGTTTCCGCTCCTGGAACGCCGTGGTACTTATCTTCACAACCTAATCCAATGACTAAATCATCATAGGAAACATTGCTTCCGTCCTTCAATTGTACACGTTGTTCGTCGAGATCAATGTGTACAACTTCGCCGAAACAGTAGGTAAGACGTGGATGCTCCGGAAATGGAACGCGAATGTGATGGTCGCTGATCGTGCCTGCTGCGAGTGCATAATACTCCGTTTTTAAACAATGATATGGAATACGGTCGACGAGGGTAATATGAACATCTTCCGGTAAATGATTCGGGAGGAGGCGGTGTAAAATCCGCATGTTTCCATATCCTCCGCCAAGCAATACAAGATGTCTCATCGTGAAAATCCCCTTTGATGATTTTATCAAGCGCAAATGCCATAAAAAAGTATATCGAAATTATGACAAAATAACAACAATTTTGTCATAAGAATTGACAAATTGCTATCTCATCCATAACGAGGTGTATCGTTTGACGTTTGCGGAAAAAATCGCTACGATGAAAGACAGTAGGAAGGTGAGAAAAGCAATGATTAAGCCTATTATTGAATTTTGCATTAGCAATTTGGCAAGCGGGTCGCAAAAAGCGTTAGAAATATTAGAAAAAGATCCTAATTTGGATATTATCGAGTACAGCTGTCTCAGCTACTGCACCCAGTGTGCAGAAAAGCTTTTCGCTTTAGTAAATGGGGAGTTTGTCAGCGGAGAAACTCCTGAACAGTTAGTGGAAAACATTTACCGTTACTTAGAGGAAAACCCGATGTTTTAACGATAAACGCTGATCAAAAAAAGAGGATGTCTCACGCGACATCCTCTTTTAAGGTGTATATGAAAAAACGGGGGATATTCTCATTGTGTCCCATTTATTTTTTCTTTATACTTATAAATAAAAAATTTTTTGAGGAGGACGCAATGAATCAATTTTCGTTTACGAAAATGCATGGACTGGGCAATAGTTATATATATGTCAATATGTTTGAAGAGACGATCCCAGAATCACTATTGTCATCGCTGGCGATGAAAGTATCAAACGTAAATACGGGAATCGGGGCGGACGGAATGATTCTTATTTGCCCATCGGATATCGCTCCCGTAAAGATGCGGATTTTCAACAGCGACGGTTCGGAAGGAAAAAATTGCGGCAACGGCTTGCGCTGCGTTGCCAAATATGTTTATGAACATGGTATCGTTCAAAAACCATCCTTTTTTATTGAAACGTTATCCGGGCTCGTGAAGGCAGACGTAACGGTAGAAAATGGAGCGGTGACAAGCGTGACCGTGGATATGGGGAAGCCGCGTTTAAAGCGAAGCCAAATCCCGATGGCCGGTCCGGAGGCGGAACGAGTAGTGGCCGAACCGTTTGAAGTCGGTGGGCAACGGTATGAAATTACAGCTGTTTCGATGGGAAATCCACATGTCATTTTTTACGTGGATGATATTACGAAAGCGCCGGTAACGACGCTCGGTCCGATTGTCGAAAAGGATAAGCGCTTTCCGGAAGGGGTCAACGTGGAGTTTGTGGAAGTAATCAACGACCATGAGCTTCATTTCCGCGTATGGGAACGCGGCTCTGGTGTGACACAGGCGTGTGGTACAGGGGCTTGCGCTGCGGTTGTGGCCTCCGTTTTAAACGGAAAAACAGCCCGAGATAAAGAAACGCTCGTCCATTTGGCTGGGGGAGATTTAATCATTACGTGGACAGAGGAAGGAAACGTACGGATGACAGGACCGGCGGAAACGATTTGCACAGGTGTATATTATTATTAATTGAGCAATCACCGGGGAAATCAGTATACTATAAATAAAATGAAGGAGGGATATGCATGTCGGATATTATTACATTGACAGAAGCAGCGGCGTTTCAAATTAAAGATATGATGAAAGAGCAGGAAGAAGAAGGTGCATACCTTCGCGTTGGCGTCAAAGGTGGGGGCTGCAGCGGGCTATCGTACGGAATGGGATTTGACCACGAACGTCACGAAGATGATTATGAATTCGAGCAACATGGCATTAAAATTCTCGTCGATAAAGAAAGCGCCCTGATTTTGCAAGGAACGGTCATCGACTATAAACAATCGTTGCTCGGCGGCGGCTTTACGATTAACAATCCCAATGCCATCGCTACCTGCGGTTGCGGCTCATCGTTCAGAACAGCGACCAATGCGGGTACGCCGGAACAGTGCTAAACGGTTAAACGGTGATATATCAAGGGGTTTGAATAATTATATATGGGTTCAAAAAGGGGAGCCGAATATTTGGGCTCCCTTTTTATTATCTATTCATTATTTACCCACAAACATTTGCGTCCAGATATTTTCAGATTGCTCAAAACCTACTCCAATGTGAGTAAACTGTCTATTCAAAATATTTGCTCTGTGACCAGGGCTGTTCATCCAAGCTGTAACAACCTCTTGTGGAGTACGTTGGCCTTTAGCAATGTTTTCACCCGCTGTTTTGTAAGTAACACCAAAATCCCTCATCATGTCAAACGGAGAACCATAAGTCGGACTTGTATGTGAGAAATAATGGTTTTGTTGCATATCCTGTGATTTCTTCTGAGCCACAGCACTTAGCTGAGCATCCACTTTTAAAGCAGGAAGACCTGCTCGAGCTCTTTCTCTGTTCGTTAATTCAATTACTTGTTGAGCATATTGACTGATTCCTGCAGAAGTTTGAGCTTGCTGTTGCTGAGTTGGTGTCTGTTGTTCAGGTTGAGTTTGTTGCTGTTGTGTTGGCGTTTGATTTGGTGATGGTGTATATTGTCTTCTCAGCTGATTCAATTGTTGCTGAATCCTTGCATGTAACTCAGCTGTTTGTTTAGGGTCCACCTCAACAAATTTGTACTTTGCTTCTTGGACCAATATCGATCTTGTATGAGGATATTTGTTACTTGGTATTAACGTGTACGAAGCTGAAATATTCATGTTTTGGTTATCATGATTGTCATTACGCTCTGTATCCATTGCGTTACACGCTGCAAGTCCCATTACTAGGGCAGAAGTTACGAAAAAGCCAGTCACTTTCTTTATCAATCGTAACGCCTCCTAAAGGTATGATTTTTACACCTTTAGTTTTTATATCTTTGACAGAAAGTAAAGATGGGAATAACTGTGATAAATGGAGGAATAATATTCATATGGAGGCAATTTCTTTTTCATGAGAAAAGCAGAAAGATTAAAGAGGAAAATAGAAATAAAAAGGGTAATCACCATTATTCACCTCAAGTTTATTATTGCGTTGGTGGGATATATTGATACTTACAAAAAAAGAAGGTGTCCCAAAAGTGATCACTATTGGGACACCTTCCTTTCATTTGCGAACATGCTGGGAAAACTAGAACAACGAAGTGGAATGGGCCGGCTGCATTCTTGCCGTTGGATCGATATACGTTTTTGCGCTGCTGATTGCAATCGGTGCTTCGCCGAAGCCGCAGGCGATCAGTTTGATTTTGCCTTCATATGTGCAAATGTCGCCAGCTGCGTAAACACCAGGAATATTCGTTTCCATTTTTGAATTGACTTTGATCGAGTTTTTCTCAATTTCGAGTCCCCAATTTTTAATCGGTCCAAGCGAAGAGATAAAACCATAGTTGACAATGACTGCATCTACCTCGACCGTTTCCTTTGTGCCGTCTTTTACATGCTCCAATACGACTTGACGAATGCCGTCTTCATCACCGATTAATTCTACAGGGACGAATGGAGTTTTGACATTCACCTTTGACTTCATTAATAATTCCACACTATGTTCATGAGCGCGGAATTTATCGCGGCGATGGACAATGGTAACGCTTTCCGCGATCGGCTCAAGCATCAACGACCAGTCAACCGCCGAATCTCCACCGCCGCAGACGAGCACGCGTTTTCCTTGAAATTGATGTAAGTCGCTAATAAAGTAATGCAAATTTTTTCCCTCATATTTTGCAGCGCTTTCTAGCTCGAGGCGCCGAGGCTGAAACGCACCGTTTCCCGCTGTAATAATAACGGTTTTCGAATAATGTATTTCTTTATTTGTCGTTAATTTAAAAGTGCCGTCTGCCAATTTCTCTAACGTTTCTACCGACTGTTCAAGGCAGACGGTCGGTGAGAACATTTCCATTTGCTCTTTTAACTGATTGACTAGTTCCTGAGCGCGAATTTTTGGAAATCCGGCGACATCATATATGTATTTTTCAGGATAAAGGGCAGCCAACTGCCCGCCTAATTGTGGCAAGCTTTCGATAATTTTGACACTCATTTGCCGCAATCCGCCGTAAAAAGCCGCAAACAATCCGATCGGTCCGCCACCTATAATAGTGACATCATATACTTTTTGGTCCTCTTTCATAATCGGTGATTCCTCCCCACAAATAAAATGACATACATCATTTCTATCATACCATAAAAGACTTTGGTTATTGCGGCCATTTTAAAAACGTAAAAAAAACGCTTGAAAAGATTGAAAAAAAGGTCTAATATGTTTTTGGGCATGTTGTTAATTTTTTTTGACAATTGTTCGACATTTTTTTGTCGGATAACGTGAATAATTTCACAAACTTTGTTCGATAAAAATGTGCACGGCGGTAAAAGCTATAAAAAAACAAACGGTAAAAAATTAAAAAGGGTGGAAGTGATTCAATTGAAAAAAGCAAATGTTGTAATTTTAGGTGCTGGTTATGGTGGGTTAATGACAACGGTACGATTGCAAAAACTTGTTGGGGCAAATGAGGCAAACATTACATTAGTGAACAAAAATGACTACCATTACGAAACAACATGGCTTCACGAAGCATCTGCTGGGACGTTGCATCATGATCGTGTTCGCTACCCAATTAGCGATGTCATCGATCGCAACAAAGTAAATTTCATTCAAGACACGGTTGTCAAAATAATTCCGGATGAAAAGAAAGTGTTGATGAAAAACGGAGAACTTACGTATGACTATTTAGTAGTTGCACTTGGATTTGAATCCGAAACATTTGGCATTAAAGGATTAAAAGAATACGCTTTTTCGATTGCTAATGTCGATTCGGCAAGACAAATCCGCGAACATATTGAGTATCAATTTGCAACGTATAATACGGAAGAAGAAAAGAAAGACGAACGCCTCACGATTGTCGTCGGAGGGGCTGGATTTACCGGTATTGAGTTTTTAGGAGAACTGGTAAACCGTGTTCCTGAATTGTGCCGCGAATATGATATTGATCCGCATAAAGTCCGCATTATTTGCGTCGAGGCAGCACCGACTGCGCTCCCTGGCTTTGATCCGGAGTTGGTGGAATATGCAGTCAGCCAATTGGAGCGTAAAGGGGTTGAATTCAAAATCGGCACGGCGATAAAAGAATGTACGCCAGATGGCATTATTGTCGCCAAAGGGGATGACGTCGAGGAAATTAAAGCTGGTACGGTCGTATGGGCGGCTGGTGTGCGCGGAAGCCGTGTCATTGATGAATCCGGTTTTGAAGCGATGCGAGGCCGCGTGAAGGTAGATCCGTTCTTGCGCGTTCCTGGACACGAAGAAATCTTTATTGTCGGTGACTGTTCTCTCGTCATTAATGAAGAAACAAATCGTCCATATCCACCGACCGCGCAAATTGCCATGCAGCAAGGTGAGCTATGTGCGAAAAACTTGGCCGTGCTGATCCGCGGACAAGGAGAACTGCAGCCGTTTAAGCCGGATATTAAAGGAACTGTCTGTTCCCTCGGCCATGACGATGCAATCGGGGTTGTATTCGGCAAGAAAATGTGGGGAGCAAAAGCAAGCTTTATGAAAAAAATGGTCGACAACCGTGCTCTTTATTTAATTGGTGGTTCTTCTCTTGTTATGAAAAAAGGAAAATTTAAATTTTTCTAATTCAAAGGGCAAACATCACTGTTTGCCCTTTTTGCATGGATAGAAATGTGCAGCAAAATAAATAATTTTGGCGAAAAGGATTATATTCTCACGTGTGTAGAAATATAACATAAACAACAAATAGAAAAGGGATGAGAAAAGATGGGAGAGAAACGTGGCAACGTATGGATTGCAGCCGCGGGATTGGTTGTCAATGAAGCGGATGAATGGCTGGTAGTCAAGAAAAAATATGGAGGATTGAAGGGGAAATGGTCGCTGCCGGCAGGGTTCGTGCAGCAAGGGGAAATGCTCGATGAGGCGGCCGTTCGCGAAATCAAGGAAGAAACAGGGATTGATGCGGAAGTCATCGGTTTTCTCGGGATGCGGACCGGCGTCATCCGTGATGAAGTGAGTGACAATATGGCGATCTTTTTGCTTCGTCCTTGTTCGCATACCATTACGGTGCAAACAAACGAGTTATTCGCCGCTGCCTTTTTAAGCAAACAAAGCTTGCGCGAAGATCCGCATACCTCTGGGCTGTTGCGTTATTTATTAGAGCTGGAGCCGTTTTCTTCTTTTCCACCTCATGACGGCTTAAACCCAGGGACACCATTTGGATATACGAAATATCGTCTATATTTTAAAAATTATAAATATTGAGTAATATAGAGAAAAAAGAAGCATACGGGCGATGTATCCGTTTACATCGCGATAAATGAAGAAAATCCCCTTTTTGATTTTACAGAAAATTTTGATATATTATCAAAAAATGATAAGGAAAATGGGGGATGAACAATGAAACATACAGAACAAACAGCATGCCCGTATTGCGACGGGCACGGATATGTTCAACTGCTATTAGGAGGCTCGGAAATTTGCTACGCTTGTTTAGGAACAGGATCCAAGCAAGAAAAACAGGCTGCTTCTAAAAATTGACTCCCGTAAGCCGATTCAGTACACTTAAAAGAGGTGTACTGGAGGTGAGACAGGGATGCAAATGAGTCTGCCGGTTGTCCTAATTTCCATGCTTTTATTTTTTGTATTATTTTTCGGCATTGGCTTTTTGCTGAATATGTTATTGCGCATGACTTGGATTATGGCGATTTTATGCCCGGTTGTATTTATATTTATTATTGATGATGTTCCATGGACGCGTTATTTTTCAAATCCAGCGGCTTCATTCTCTGCGCTAAAACATAAAATATTGTCGCTCGCTCTGGCGGATATTTTAATTTTAAGCAGCGGATTTATCGGCGCGCTTTGCGCGGGATTTGCCATCCGCACATTACGGGCAAAGGGATATCAAATGTTTTAAGGCTTTCATCTTAGGATGAAAGCCTTTTTTGCCTCACTTTTCTCACAATGAATATTTCTATTTTTTCTGGAGATAAATAGAAGTGTGAGAGGAGTGAGGAGATGATTATTCTAAAGAATATAATAAGAAGAATCACAATGGCATTATTGTTCATCATAGCGTTGCTAACTACCTTTCAATCGATTTCAGGAGTGGAAGCTAAAACAGTTTTCAGCAAATTTTCCGACACTTCATCATCATATCGAACAGGCTACCACTTTTTCGACAGATGGGATCATGGACAGTATGTTGCGATAGATCAACAGTGGAAGCGTTACGAGAAACGGAGAAATCCGAAAATTTCGTCTGAACAGATCGTGAATCAGTCGCTTCGTCTAGAAGAAGCTGTTGATTGGTCGAAGTATCCGTCCGTGGAGGTAGTCGCGACGGGATATACAGCGGGAGTAGAGTCAACAGGGAAAACTCCAGATCATCCGGAATATGGGATTACCTATTCCGGCGTACGGGTAAAGCGGGATTTATATTCGACGATTGCCGCCGATTTAGATATATTTCCAATCGGCACGATTCTGTTCATTCCAGGGTATGGGTATGGAGTCGTCGCGGACAAAGGTGGGGCGATTAAAGGTCATCGCATTGACTTATATTATGATACAGTAGAGGATGTATACAAATATTGGGGGAAAAAGAAAGTGCAAGTGTATGTCGTCAAAAAAGGCGATGGAACGCTTTCGGAAGAAGAGTTAAAACGGCTGAATGAAGATAAAACGATGCAAGTGTTCCGACAGCAATATTTGCAATCGAAAAGCTAAGGGCGGACAAGCACCGCCCTTTATTTTGTTAACAATGGGTCTTGCCCGTCGTCCATCGGAAAAACGGATGGATGCAGCAAAGCTGCCAGTTTTTTAAGACCGGCTAAAAGCCGTGGGGAAGGACGGCAATAAAGTGATTCCTCGAGTACGTAAATGCGGTCGGCACAGACAGCATCGACGTTTTCGGCCTCTAGTCTCTTTTTTACCGCCTCTTTGTTCATTTTCTTTGTTTGCACGCCAACCCAAACAAGACAAATATGCGAAGGATTGCGTTTTACTACTTCGCTCCAGTCCGTTTGCACGTTAGCCTGCGGCATGTCAGCAAAAATATTGCTTCCTCCCGCCAATTGGCTTATTTCACTGAGCCAGTTGGCGCTGCCAGGAGTAAAAATCGGCTTCGGCCACCATTCCCAATACAGTCTCGCCGGCTGTATGACGCTATCTGCAAGTTGCCGGTACTGCTCTATGAAAGAGCGGTAACGGTGAACGACTTCGTTTGCTTTGGCTTGTTGGCCAAGTGCTTCGCCAAGCCGTAGCAAATCATTAGCTATATCTTCCAATGAATTTGGTGCAAAAACAAGATGGGGAATGTTTCGCTTTTGTAGTTCCTCGATGTTCCTTTCCATTCCGGGAACGCTTAAAGAAGCAAGCACTAAATCCGGTTTCAGCGCCGCGACTTTTTCCATATTGATATGCAAGTCCGGGCCGACCCTTGGCAAATGAGTAATTGAAGACGGCCAGTCTGAGCAGTTGTCAATTGCGATCAAATGGTCAAGCATATCTAGGTAAGCAAGCAATTCCGTGTTGCTCGGGCAAATCGAAATTAACCTCATCGTCATTCTCCCTTCCATTTTCTGCTATGAACACACCCTATGTCTTTCCTTCTTTTTTCATTCCACATGCTTTTTCCGGTTTCCTTGTCATAGGAAAAAGTATTTTTTAGCATATCGAAATAATGGTAACATTTCGATATAATGAAAAGGAATATGTATACAAATAAGGAGATGATACGATGTTTACGGTGAAATCGCAGCTGTCTCTAGACACGGTGCATGAGGCGCTGGTGATTGGTGTTTTTGAAAAAAACCAGCCGCTAGACGGCATTGTTGCCGAATATGATCGCCGCCTTGGCGGGCAGCTGTCAGTGTTGTTTAAAGAAGGAGACATTTCCGCTAAGAAAAAACAAATTTCCCATGTACATACATTGAATCAAACAGGAGCAAAACGGCTGTATTTTGTTGGTTTAGGCAAAAAAGATGCATTGACGTTTGATGGGCTGCGTGAAGCGTTTGGCAAGCTGTTTAAAACATTAAAACAAGCGAAGCGGACGGAAGCGGCCGTCGCTTTGGACACGTTCGTCACTGATGATGTCGACGCCAATGAAGCGGCCCACGCACTGTCGGAAGCGTATTACTTGGCTACTTACGAATTTCCTGGATATAAGCAAAAAAAGAACGAACCGGAAAAACGGATGGAAGCGATGACGATTTACACGGAAGCAGACGCAGCTGAAATTGAAGCAAGCCTTTTTGTCGGTTCGGTCTATGGCAAAGCAACCAATTCGGCGCGCACGCTCGTTAATACGCCAGGCAATTTGTTGACGGCGGCGGACTTAGCGGAATATGCAGTAGAATTAGCGAAAAAGTATGAGTTTGAATATGAAATTCTCGAAAAAGAAGAAATGGAACGGCTCGGGATGGGAGCGTTTCTCGCTGTCAATCAAGGATCGAAAAACCCACCAAAAATGATTGTTCTAAAGTACCAAGGAAAAGAACAATGGGAAAACGTCATCGGCCTTGTTGGAAAAGGAGTGACGTTTGATACGGGAGGATACTCCCTTAAACCGCGCGAAAGCATGGTCGATATGAAAACCGATATGGCTGGTGCCGCCGCAGTGCTTGGTGCGATGGAGATTATCGGGGAACTTCGCCCGGAACAAAACGTTATTGCCGTCATTCCGGCTACCGACAATATGATCAGCGGCGAAGCGTTTAAACCAGATGACGTCATTACATCGATGAGTGGAAAAACGATCGAAGTGAAAAATACAGACGCGGAAGGCCGCCTCATTTTAGCCGATGCCATCACTTATGCAAAGCATCACGGCGCCAACTATTTAATCGATGTGGCGACGCTGACTGGTGGTGTGATCGTCGCGCTTGGCGTGCATACGACGGGGGCGATGACGAACAATGAAGCGTTATTTGAACAGCTGCTTGAAGCGTCGGTGGAAACAGGAGAATTTATTTGGCGTCTGCCGATTACCGAAAAAGATAAAGAACGCGTGCGCAGCAGTAAAATTGCCGATCTCAACAACTCGCCGGGCCGGGAAGGACATGCGATTATGGGCGGCGCGTTTCTCGGTGAATTTGCCGAAGATACACCATGGGTGCATCTTGATATTGCTGGAACGTCGGTGGCAGCGAAAGAATATGATCTCGGACCATCGGGGGCGACGGGAGTAATGGTGCGCACGCTGGCGACGTTCGTAGAAAGGTTTGAATAAGATATTGGAAACCGAAGCCGCTTTGTATGGCTTCGGTTTGTCTTTTGGACCTCTATATTAACGAAATGTAAAGATAATGTAAATTTAATGTAAATTTTTTTTGTCTTTTATTGTGGATTCGACACTTATTGATAAAATAATACAGGTGGCATAAATTCCATCAGTTCATAAAATAAAACAAGCGGTATCAATTCTATCAGTTCAAAATCAATGGGGGTTTTCACAATGATTTTTTCTCCAAAAAAAGATGTCTTCTTTGATTTATTATTTACGATTTCGGAAAATGTGAAAGAAGCGGCACAATATTTTGTAGAGTATAAAATCAACAATGTCAGTGATTTAAAAGAATTCTCCCGCGTGATGAAAGAGTATGAGCGCAAGGGAGACTCGTATATTCATGAACTCGTTGTTGAGTTAAATAAAACATTTATTACGCCAATTGAACGTGAGGACATTCACCAACTGGCGATGAAAATGGATGATGTGCTCGATGGACTAGAACAATGTTCAGCCCGTTTTGAAATGTTCTCGTTTACGGAAATTGATGACCATATGGTGAAGTTTTTCGATAATATTTATCAAAGCACCATTGAAATCGTGCAAGCTCTCCAATTGCTTGCGAACAAAAAGCTGATCGATATGCGGAAACACGCCATTAAAATTAAGGATTATGAAACGAAGTGCGATGAAATTTTGCGGGCTTCGATTAAAAATTTATTTGTCGAGCAAAAAGACCCAGTGAAAATCATTCAATATAAAGAACTGTATGAAATGCTTGAAGAGATTGCCGATAGCTGTGAGGATGTAGCGAATACGATTGAAACGATCATCATGCGCAATGCATAAAAGGAGACATCGTTTTTATGGATATAGTATTGGTACTTACGGTTCTGATTGTTGTTTTTGCATTGGCGTTTGATTTTATCAACGGATTTCATGACACTGCCAATGCCATTGCGACATCGGTATCCACACGGGCGCTTTCACCAAGAAAAGCGATTATTTTGGCAGCGTCGATGAACTTTATCGGTGCGTTGACCTTTACCGGGGTGGCGAAAACGATCACAAAAGACATTGTCGATCCATTTGCATTGGAAAATGGTTCTATCGTCATTTTAGCAGCGCTCATCGCTGCGATCGCATGGAATTTAATCACTTGGTATTATGGTATTCCAAGCAGTTCTTCGCATGCATTAATCGGTTCGGTGGCGGGAGCTGCGATTTCGGCCGCTGGGTTCGATGTGTTGCATTATAAAGGGTTTCTTAAAATTTTGGAATCATTGATTATCTCGCCATTTCTGGCGTTAGCGGTAGGCTTTGCCATTATGAGCATGTTCCGTTTCATCTTTAAAAATGCCAACTTAACCCGTACGACGAAAGGATTTCGCTTGTTTCAAGTCGTAACGGCAGCATTGCAATCATACACACACGGAACGAACGATGCGCAAAAGACGATGGGCATTATTACGATGGCGCTGATTGCCGCTAATTATCACACATCGAGTGAAGTTCCGGAATGGGTACGGATTTCCGCCGCTCTCGCAATGGGGCTTGGCACATCTGTAGGCGGATGGAAAATTATTAAAACGGTCGGCGGCAAAATTATGAAAATCCGCCCTGTCAACGGCGCCGCTGCCGATTTATCGTCTGCACTTGTCATTTTCTCGGCTACCCTTCTTCATTTGCCGGTTAGTACGACCCATGTTATCTCGTCGGCGATCATGGGGGTTGGTGCGGCACAGCGCGTAAAAGGCGTAAAATGGGGAGTCGCAAGACGCATTGTGTTGACGTGGATCATTACATTGCCTGTTTCAGCCTTGATCGCTGGGTTTGCGTATCAAATTCTAAATTTATTTTTCTAAATAGATTAAGCGCGCATGTCCAAAACGGAATGCGCGCTTTGTTTATGATGGAAGGAACCATCCATAGAAAGTGGATTAAGCGACATGTTGATAATAAGAAGCGGATTTACGGATAGCGCGATACATCCGTGGTGCTATCGCTCCGGCTACGATCGATAAAATAATGTCTTTCGGAAGCGGCATCATCATCCAACTCCATGCCATGCCGTAGGAAAAACCTTGTGGCGCTGCCGCCCATAATTTATAAGCAGCATACATCCAGTTTGTACCGATGACATAGTTAAGGACCATTCCGACTAACGCCGCAACGATAAAGCGGGAAGTAGAAGGATTGTCTTTGCCTCGCTCAATCATCCATCCTGTGACATACGCCGCAACAATGAAAGAGACAATAAACCCGAATGTCGGGCGGACAATGCTGCCAAAGCCGCCGCCAAACTGGGCAAACACCGGAGCGCCAAACACTCCGACTAACATATACACAATCATCGCCATGGTGCCGAGCCGCCGGCCTAAAACAGCTCCAGCGAGCACGCAGAAAAACGTTTGCAAAGTAATCGGAACGCCGCCGATGACTAAAAACGGAACCCATGACGTAATATTGGCACCGATCGCCATCAAGGCTACGAACATGCCGACCAATGTAATATCAATGGCACGCCACTTCGGACGTTGTGTCTCCATATGTAAACCCCCTTTTGTTTTTTGTTAACAAAATCGTATCGAACAACAAGAGGGATGTCAACTATATTTTTCTGACATGCGCATAATAAAAAGAAAGCAGTATTATGATTTTTAGTCGCAAAGAAAGGAGAAAATGGCATGAAATTTGAGGGGCAAGAACAGGAGATCAAACAGGCAAGCAAAAAGGGAGCAAACGAAGATATCATTCATGTAAGCAAAAACGATGATGGATACGATTTGCGCGATGCCGCAGAAATTGGAAAAAAGCAGCCGTTTGACGAAAATGGAAATGCGTAATGCTATCGATTGAGCAAGGAAAAGGGCTCACCTTCGCATTAGGTGCCGCCCGATCATATTCCCAAGAGTTAAGTATGAGGAAATATATTCCAACGAAGGCCGATAACGAGCTGACAGCATGCAAACGCACCTGGCGGGGGAGATAAAGTGAAGCGGATGCCATCAGGATTAAAATAAAGATCGACTTTCGATTTAATTCCAAGCGATTGGATCATCCGGCTGACTTCCTTTGTTTTTCCCTCCTGTGCCGCTGCCATGACGCTGGTTGCGAACGATTTTGATTCCGCTAGTTTTTTTAAAATCGTGCTGGCGTCGTTCATCAATGTTTGCGCGGTCGCCGCCGATTTAGAAAAAAGAGCAGGATTCACCGGCGGATATTGCCTGACGATATATTGGGGAGGGAATGCAGGGTAAAACATCACGGGTTACTCCTCCTTGTTAATCATTTCTATACTACTATATGTATAAAATGGAAAAAGGAGCGAATTTCTTTTGATTTCGCTCCTTTAACCTGCTCTTTTTACAAATAACGAACGAACAAATAGGCATGGGAAAGCAGCAGGGCAATCAGCGTCAACGGCGCGCCAATTTTCAAGAAATCCATATAGCTGAATCCATGTCCTTCGCGCGAAGCGATGCCAGCGACGATGACGTTCGCAGAGGCGCCGATTAATGTGCCGTTTCCGCCAAGGCAGGCGCCTAGTGACAATGCCCACCATAATACTTCAATTTGCGCGGCATCCGGCGATAGTCCCATGCCAACAGCCATGTCTTTAATCAGCGGAATCATGGTGGCGACAAACGGAATGTTATCGATCGTGGCAGAGGCAATTCCCGATAGCCAAAGGATAAAATACGCCGCGACGGAAATATTGCCGCCGGTGATTTCGAGCGCTTTTTCCGCTAAACTTTTTATAAGGCCGATGTCCACCAGTCCGCCGACTAAGATGAACAGACCAGCAAAAAAGAAAATGGTTACCCATTCTACCGAGGTGAATACGTCTTCGATTTCATGCTCCGGAACCGCGATCAACATTAAAATGACAGCACCTGTCATCGCGATGACGGCAGCATCAACATGGATGACCGAATGAAGGATAAAGCCTAAAATCGTCAACGCCAATATCGATACGGATTTTTTTAGCAGCTTGGCGTCCTTAATATAGTCGGCGTCATTGACGCTCTTCAATTTGCTGATAAGTTTTTCGTCCGCTTTCAGCTGCTTGCGATAAATCCATGCCAAAATGGCCACCGTCACTGCGGCAATGAGGAGCACGATTGGCGTTAAGTTGAGCAAAAATGCGTTAAAATCAAGATGTTTATTGGCCGAGCCGATCATAATGTTTGGCGGGTCGCCGATTAATGTCGCCGTTCCCCCGATATTAGACAATAACACTTCTGAAATTAAATAAGGAACCGGATTTACCTGTAGCATGCGCGTAATGGAAAACGTAACGGGAACAATGAGCAGCACAGTTGTCACATTATCGAGAAAAGCGGACAAAACGGCTGTCAATAACGAAAGCATCACTAAAATACGGATAGGATGCCCTTTTGCTAATTTTGCCGCTTTAATTGCCATGTATTGAAAAAAACCAGATTTACTTGTGATGCCGACTAAAATCATCATGCCGATAAGCAGAGTGATCGTTCCCCATTCGATATGATGGGTAAAAGCCTTATGCAAGTCGACAATGCCAAACATAATCATTACCGCTGCGCCAAGCAGCGCAATGACGGCGCGGTTGATTTTCTCGGAGATGATAATGGCGTATGTAATCAAAAAAACAGCGATGGCAAAGTAGTATTGAAAATTTGATATTTCAGCAGTTGCGGTATGATGCATAATCGGTAGATGCTCCTTTCCATGATTTTAACTGGATGTGTGAAAGGCATTTCCGCATGCTGGGCATGTCCAGTCGCTACGGGTTGGATGAGTGTCGCGCAAATAGAAGGAAAAAGAGCAGTGCGGGCATTGTATTTCTGTCACGTGGTCAATAAACAATTTCTTCGTCGGCTCGGCTGGTACAGATGTATCGACAATTTCAACATGGATGTCGTAGCGGGATTCATCCTCGGCCAGCACAAGGCCATTCGCTTCATCTTCAGTGCACCACCCTGCGCCGATCAGGTGCTGCTTAAGCTGGCTGTGGGAAGAATGATGCAACATATCTTCTGCCAGTTTCATATATTGCTCATTCGTTAATGAAGCGAAAGGAATATGCGGGTTTTGCCTGTCCCAGTATGCTTTTAGTTGTTCTTCTGTAAAAATAAAGGTAACAATTTTATGAATCACCACGTTTTTCATGGCTACGTCTCCTTTTTGTTATATAAAATCAGTATAGTCTTTCTTTTCGGTATTATCAAACGAATAACTACTTAATAGGGACGATAAATCCGTATTTTTGAAAGAACGCTGCCGCTTTGTTGGAATATAAGTAGGCCACCCATTGTTTTGCAGCTTTTTGTTGTTTCGATTGCGCCACCACTCCTGCCTTATAGACGATCTGCTTGTTGAGCGAGGACGGGGCAACCGCGGCGATATGAACGCGTTTCGATGCAAGTGCATCGGTGCGATAAACGATTCCGCCATCGACGTTTTGCGATTCGACATAGGTCAGCACTTGGCGGACATCTTTAGCAAAAATATATTTTGTTTGTAGTTTTTCCCATAATCCGGCCGACTGGAGCCATTGTTTAGCATAAGCGCCTGCTGGTACGGTTTCCGGAATGCCGACCGCTACGGAACGAATGGTCGGGTTCGTTAAATCAGATAAGGAATGCACCAAACTCGAATGATTTTTTTGTGTGATCAAAACAAGTTCATTGTAAACGAGGGGACGGTCGTGCGTGGCAATAACCATTTTGTTTTCCTGCAGCTGTTCAAACGTACGGGCATCAGCGGAAACAAATATATCGATCGGCGCCCCTTGTTCAATTTGTTTTTGCAGCGTTCCCGTTGATGCAAAGGTGAAGCGAAGGGTGACATCATGGTGCTCTTTTTCATATTGCTTGCCAATCGCTTCAAGAACGTCTTTCATGCTAGCGGCCGCCCCTACCGTAAGGACGGTATTTTTCTCGTTGGCGTGGGAACAACCTGCTAGAAAGATCATCACGTATAGGCATATCGCGAGCTGCTTCACTGCGCTTTTCTCCTTTCCCATTAATTATCCATTATACTCCATTTTTCTGGTTTTCGCCCTTTTTTTGATATTTTCTGAAAAAATAAATAAACTGTCGCTTCCTCATGATATAATAATAGTAAGAGCATTCGTGATAATGCATAAGAAAGGAGGGAAAAGATATGTCGACCGTACAACAATATTTGTTCCTCGATTTTGAATTTACGATGCCGGAGACGAAAACGGAGCCGCGCGGGTTTCTTCCGGAAATTATTGAAGTCGGTCTTGTCGTGGTGGTCAATGACGAAGTAAGCGATCAGTTTTCTTCCTACGTAAAACCGCTGCGCTTCCCGCTGCTTACCGCTCGGTGCAAATCATTTTTAAATATTACGCAAGAACAAATTGACCAAGGGATCAGCTTTTATGAACTCGTGGCGCTGCTAAACAAGTACGATCAGGCACGGCCGAGCACGGTAGTGACATGGGGCAGTATGGATATGAAAGTATTGCGGGAAAATTGCATGTCGGCGAATGTGCCGTTCCCATTTAGCGGAGAACATCGCGATTTGGCAATGGAATATAAACGGTTTTTTGGCAATAAAAATCAAACTGGACTGCGACAGGCGATACAGGAGTATGGAAATGAAGGGGTCGGAAAAGCACATTGTGCGCTCGATGATGCTTTCACTACCTATAATATTTTTCGTTTAGTAGAAAATGATAAAAAATATTTAACGAAAACGAAACCGCCGACGATCGGGGAACGGATCGATTTCACCCAGTTAAGGAAAAAATTCGCGCTTTAGCCGGCCGCATCGACAGCGGTCTTTTTTGTTTATTTATGCTATAATAACTATTGAAATATTTTCTTTGGTGAAAGGTTGTTGAACGATGATTCTTCCAAATATATTAAACTTATTTCTATACTTTCCGGAAGATAAACGCGAATATATTCCGGCTGCCATTTCATTCAGTATTTTCTTGATCGCAGCGATTTTAACGATGTGGGTGATCATAAAAGTTTCCAAACGGCAGGAAGAAGAGGCAAAGAAATTAGAAGAACAGTTAAAGAGAAAAAATGTAATCCGCGATGAAAAACAGAATGTTTAATATGCCCTCTCTTAGGCAATACTAATAGATAAAAACGTATTGCCGGGAGGGGTTTTGTGTTTCAACGAGCAAGTTGGTTGTTAGCTGTAACGATTTTATTCATTGCCGGCTGTCAAAATGAGAAAGCCACTGATTTAAAAGTTGATATGATTAATAGCGATGGCGATTCTATCGGCACGATCGAATTAGTGGAACAGGCAAAAGGAGTTAAATTGAAGCTTGATTTGGAAGGTCTCCCTCCTGGGGAACATGCGATTCATATTCATGAAAAGGGAGTTTGCAAAAAACCGGACTTTCAATCAGCTGGGAATCACTATAATCCGGACGGGAAAAAACACGGATTGCTCCATCCGGAAGGAGCGCATGCCGGCGATTTGCCTAATATTATTGTCAAAGAAGATGGAACGGTTAATGTCGAATTGACGGCGCCGAATGTGACGTTAAAAGAAGGACAGAAAGGATCGTTATTGACAAAAGACGGGACGGCGATTGTCATTCATGCAGGAAAAGACGATGGAATGACACAGCCGGCTGGAGATGCTGGTGGACGAATTGCTTGTGGTGAAATTAAAAAATAGAAGAAGGCTCTTGCCGGAGAAACGGGAAGAGCCTTTTCGTTTTTTTCGTGAAACTTTTACAGTATAGAAAGTGGAGATTTTCGCATCGTCTGTCACGATTTGTTTATAGTTGTGACACTGCCAAAGATTATCGCAATGCCGCCGATAGACGATCAAGCGCCTCTTTTAGCGTCTTTCGCGGACAGGCGACATTCATGCGTATAAACCCTTTTCCTTCATCGCCGAATTTACTGCCAAACTCTACCGCGATTTTTCCTTTTTCCAAGAGAAGTTGCTTGAGCTGCTGCTCTGTTAGGCCAAGCTGCCGGCAATCGATCCAAACGAGATATGTCGCTTCCGGGCGAATGACGCTGGTAAATGTGTCTGTATATAAGAGGATACGTAATCGATATTCTCTTGCAAATAGGTTAGCAGTGCATCGAGCCATTCTCCTCCATGACGGTACGCTGCCTCCGCACCGACGACAGCAAACATATTCAGCGTAAAAAACCCTTGCCGCTGCTGGACTTTGCGGAATTGCCGCCGCAATGATTCGTTGGCAATGATCACCGCCGCTGCCTGCAGTCCGGCAAGGTTAAACGTTTTTGTCGGAGCCATGCATGTGACGCTTTTTTCGGCAAACTCAGGATGGATGGAGGCAAACGGCACATGTTTGTTTGGCGGAAAGGTGAGATCGGCATGGATTTCATCGGAGATGACGATCACATCGTGTTTCATGCATAACTGGGCGATTTTTTCTAATTCTTCCTTTGTCCATACCCGTCCCCCGGGGTTATGAGGACTGCACAGAAGCAACAATTTCGCTCCTTGAATCTTTTCTGTTAAATCGTCCCAATCGATTTCATATCGCGTTTCCTTGAGCTGCAACGGGCTGGTAACAAGCGTGCGGCGATGCTGGCGGACAAGCTGAAATAGCGGCGGATAAACAGGAGTAAATACGACAACGCGCTCCCCCTCCTTGGAAAACGCCTCGATCGCCGTCGCAATCGCGGGCACGACACCGGTTGAAAAGACGAGCCATGACCGGTCAATCTCCCATTGATGCCGTGCTTGCAGCCAATGTTGCACTGCCTCTTTTAATGAATCAGGAATGACGGTATAGCCAAAAATGCCATGTTTGATCCGTTCGTGCAAGGCCTCGATCACTGCGGGAGGAGCCGGAAAATCCATATCGGCCACCCACATCGGCAATACGTCTTTGACGCCAAAAACCCGCTCTGTGTCATCCTATTTTACCGAAAGGGTATGGCGGCGGTTGATGACATCGTCAAACCGATACATAAAAACATCCTCTCCCTTCTTTTTTGGCAGATTATCGCTTATAATTTTTGTATGCTACCCATTTTCGCTGAAAAGGTGACAGGCATATGATGGATGCGCAACAATTGTATGTTTCATAATAAACGCGAATATGATTTAGCTGGATTGTTTGTCCGTTTGCCTGGGTCGTGTCCATCCTTCTTCACCTCTTGCTGTTTATTTTAGTTTTAATCGTTTTTTCGTGCAAATGGAGCGAATGTATGCAAAAATAGTTACTGGGGGGATCTACATGAAACTGAGTGAAAAAGAGGTTGAAATTGTCGAAATATTGGAAAAAGACGCGCGTATTCCAATGGAAACACTAGCGAAAATGGTGGAGCTGACGGTCGAAGAAACAGAGGCGATTGTGAAAAAGCTCGAGGAAACAAAGGTGATTGTCCAATATGCCGCGCTTGTTGATTGGCGGAAAGTCGACGGGCATGAGGGAGTCACGGCGATGATTGATGTGAAAGTGACGCCAAAGCGCGGAGTTGGATTTGATGAAGTGGCGGAGCGCATTTACCGTTTTCCGGAAGTAAAATCCGTTTATTTAATGTCGGGGGCTTATGACTTATCCGTAGTCATTGAAGGGCGTTCGATGTCCGAAGTGGCGCAATTCGTTTCCGAAAAATTATCGACGCTTGACTCGGTGATTTCTACGACGACCCATTTTATTTTGAAAAAATATAAACATGACGGCACCGTATTTGACCAAGGAGATCAAGATCGCCGCATCGTGGTGTCGCCATGAAACAGCAAATGAAAAAGTCTTACGTGTCGGAAACGGTTGCCCGCCTAAAACCATCGGGAATTCGCCGCTTTTTTGATTTGGCCTCCAGCATGGAAGGAGTGATTTCCCTCGGCGTAGGCGAACCGGATTTTGTCACCTCCTGGAACATCCGGGAAGCAAGTATTTTGTCGCTTGAACAAGGATATACGTCCTACACGGCAAACGCCGGTTTGCTGGAGCTTCGCCAAGAAATTGCCGCTTATTTAATGCGCAAATTTCATGTCGAATACAATCCGGAAACAGAAATTTTAGTAACGGTCGGCGCCAGCCAAGCGCTGGATTTGGCCATGCGGGCGATTATCAATCCCGGCGATGAAGTGATTGTCGTCGAACCTAGCTTTGTCGCATACGAACCGCTTGTGACGCTCGCCGGAGGGACGCCGGTTTTAGTAGAAACGCATGGCGATGACCATTTTAAACTGCGGCCGGAACAAATCGAGCAAGTCATTACCGAGCGTACAAAAGCGCTCATCATCTGTTCGCCAAACAACCCGACGGGAACGGTGCTGCAAAAAGAGGAGCTGGAAGCCATTGCGCACATCGTCAAAAAATATGATTTGCTTGTCGTTGCCGATGAAATTTATGCGGAACTCACGTATGACGGTACATATACAAGCGTCGCCGCTGTCGACGGCATGTGGGAGCAGACGATTTTAATTTCCGGCTTTTCCAAAGGGTTTGCGATGACCGGATGGCGGCTCGGGTTCGCCGCCGCGCCGAAGGAAATTTTGCAGGCGATGTTAAAGATTCACCAGTATGCGATGATGTGTGCGCCGACGATGGCGCAATACGGCGCGCTGGAGGCATTGCGCAACGGCGAGCAAGATGTCGAATATATGAGAAAAAGCTACCGGCAGCGCCGCAATTATTTTGTTCAATCGCTAAATGAAATCGGCCTTCACTGCCACATGCCCGGCGGCGCGTTTTACGCGTTTCCATCGATTCAATCTACCGGCTTGACATCGGAACAATTTGCCGAAAAATTATTGATCGAAGAAAAAGTGGCGGTCGTTCCGGGCAATGTGTTTGGCGCAAGCGGGGAAGGATATATCCGCTGTTCTTATGCGTCTTCCCTTGAGCAATTGCAGGAAGCGATCAAACGGATGAAACGTTTTTTAGAGCGGTTGTAGTTTCCATGTTCTGCTGTTCCGCTATGGGATGGCAGAACATATTTTTTTGAGATTCGTCAAAAATTTATGTTATAATACAAAAACACATACGAAATTAAAAAATAGGAGTGTTTTGTTTGTCAACGATAGAAGCAGGAGATATTTTGAAAGGAAAGGTTACGGGCATTCAGCCATATGGTGTTTTTGTTGAATTGGACGGAGGAATGCAAGGACTTGTTCACATTTCGGAAATTTCCCATGAGTTTGTAAAAGATGTTAGGGATTATGTCCGTGTCGGTGATGAAGTAACGGTAAAAGTATTGTCGGTCGATCCGCAAACGAAACGGGCCAGCCTATCAATGAAGGCATTAGAAAATCGAAACAAAAAAGAAAAACGTCACGTGAAAGTGAAAATGTCGTTAAACCCAGGATTTAATACGTTAAAAGAAAAGCTGCAAGAGTGGATCGAGCAATCAAAAAAAGAAGATTTGCTAAAGTAAAACACCCACCGTTTTTCTAGGTGAGTGTTTTACTTTATGTCTTATGTGCGAGACGTTTTTGGTTCTGTTCGTCCCAGTTCTTCGGCAGGCTTGAATAGAAGCGCAAGGTTGATCAGTCCGGCAATGCCGATGATTCCATAGATAATTCGCGACAATGTGGCATCTTGCCCGCCAAAAATCGCTGCTACTAAATCAAATTGGAAGAAACCGATTAATCCCCAGTTAATGGCACCGATAATCGTAAGTAATAGTGCAATACGCTGAAGTACACTCATCCATCTATTCCTCCTTCACATTTTCCGTCATTCGCTTATAGAATGCATAACATTGACGAAAAATATGCATCATTTGCGAAAAAAAGTAAATCGCTTTACAAGTGGGGAGCATACTGTCCATAATAGAGACAAAAAGGGGGATGAATACATATGCAAAATTTTACTTTTCAAAACCCTACGAAATTAATTTTCGGAAAAGGGCAAATTGAGCAGCTGAAAAAAGAACTGCCGCGCTATGGAAAAAAAGTATTGCTTGTTTATGGCGGCGGCAGTATTAAACGAAACGGACTGTACGATGAAGTAATGAACTTATTGAATGAGCTGAACGTAGAAGTGACAGAGCTTCCGGGAGTCGAGCCAAATCCACGCTTATCGACGGTAAAAAAAGGCGTTGACATTTGCAAAAAAGAAGGCATTGAGTTTTTGCTTGCGGTCGGCGGCGGCAGTGTCATCGACTGTACGAAAGCGATTGCCGCCGGCGCGAAATATGACGGCGATCCGTGGGATTTCATTACGAAGAAAGCGACGGTGACGGAAGCGCTTCCGTTTGGAACCGTATTGACGCTGGCCGCAACCGGTTCGGAAATGAACTCCGGCTCCGTAATCACGAACTGGGAGACAAAAGAAAAATATGGCTGGGGCAGCCCGGTGACGTTCCCGCAATTTTCGATCCTCGACCCAACGTATACGCTCACGGTGCCGAAAGACCATACCGTCTATGGAATTGTCGATATGATGTCGCACGTGTTTGAACAATATTTCCATCATACGCCAAACACCCCGCTTCAGGACCGGATGTGCGAAGCCGTATTAAAAACAGTGATGGAAGCGGCGCCAAGGCTTGTGAATGACTTGCAAAACTACGAATTGCGCGAGACGATTTTATACAGCGGAACGATTGCGTTAAATGGCTTTTTGCAAATGGGCGTCCGCGGCGACTGGGCGACGCATAATATCGAACACGCTGTATCGGCCGTATACGACATCCCGCATGCCGGCGGTCTGGCGATACTGTTCCCGAACTGGATGAAGCATGTGCTTGATGAAAATGTCAGCCGTTTTGCCCAACTAGCGGTGCGCGTGTTTGACGTCAATCCGGAAGGAAAATCGGAACGAGAGGTAGCGCTAGAAGGCATTGAAAAACTGCGCGAGTTTTGGTCGAGCCTTGGCGCGCCATCGCGGCTTGCCGATTACGGCATCGGCGAAGAAAATCTTGAATTAATGGCGGACAAAGCGATGGCGTTTGGCGAATTTGGCAAGTTCAAAAAATTAAATCGCGATGATGTGCTCGCCATTTTGCGCGCATCGCTATAATGCAGGAAAGAGGCAGCGACGGCTGCCTCTTTTTTATTCATACAATGTTAAAAATGAATCCGTTTACATAGAGGGGCAACGACTTGATTCCTTTTTGTTGTTTCGTTAAAGTGAAAGAAGGCAAAAACATTTTGGTTTGGAGGATCGAACATATGACACATATTCGCTTTGACTATTCAAAAGCTTTGGCGTTTTTTGGCGAACATGAGCTTACATATCTGCGTGATGCAGTGAAAGTGGCACATCATTCCCTTCATGAAAAAACAGGAACAGGCAACGATTTTTTAGGATGGCTTGATTTGCCTGTTGACTATGACAAAGAAGAATTTGCCCGCATTCAAAAAGCGGCGGCGAAAATCCAAGCTGATTCCGACGTGCTGCTGGTGATCGGTATCGGCGGCTCGTATTTAGGAGCGCGCGCTGCGATTGAAATGATCCACCATTCGTTTTACAACGCTCTGCCAAAAGACAAGCGGAAAACGCCGCAAATTATTTTCGTCGGTAATAACATTAGCTCGACTTATATGAAAGATGTCATTGACTTGTTAGAAGGAAAGGATTTCTCGATTAACGTCATTTCCAAATCGGGAACGACGACGGAGCCAGCGATTGCCTTCCGCATTTTCCGTAAGCTGTTGGAAGAAAAATACGGCAAAGAAGAAGCGCGCAAACGAATTTATGCGACGACGGACCGGGCGCGTGGCGCGCTAAGAACATTGGCGACGGAAGAAGGCTATGAAACGTTTGTCATTCCAGACGACGTCGGCGGTCGCTACTCGGTATTGACAGCGGTAGGACTGCTTCCGATTGCCGTCAGCGGCGCAAATATCGAGGAAATGATGAAAGGGGCAGCGCAAGCGCGCGAAGACTTCAGCAGTTCGGAACTGGAAGAAAACGCGGCGTACCAATATGCGGCCATCCGCAACATTCTGTACAACAAAGGAAAAACGATCGAGCTGTTGGTCAACTATGAGCCAGCATTGCAATATTTCGCGGAATGGTGGAAACAGCTGTTTGGCGAAAGCGAAGGAAAAGACCAAAAAGGAATTTTCCCGGCTTCGGCAAACTTCTCGACCGACCTTCATTCCTTAGGGCAATATATTCAAGAAGGGCGCCGCGATTTGTTTGAAACGGTGCTGAAAGTGGAAATGCCGCGCCATGAGCTCGTTATTGAAGCAGAGGAAAGCGATTTGGACGGGCTGAACTATTTGGCAGGAAAAACGGTCGATTTTGTGAACACCAAAGCGTTTGAAGGAACACTTCTCGCCCATACGGATGGCGGCGTGCCAAATTTAGTGATCACCCTGCCGAAATTAGATGAATATACATTCGGCTATCTCGTCTATTTCTTTGAAAAAGCGTGCGCGATGAGCGGCTATTTATTAGGCGTTAACCCATTTGACCAGCCTGGGGTGGAAGCTTATAAGGTCAATATGTTTGCTCTTTTAGGCAAACCAGGTTATGAAGACAAAAAAGCAGAGTTAGAGAAGCGGCTGAAATAAGAAACCTTAATAGAACGGGCAAGTGCATAAAGGAGAAACAAAAAAGTCCTTCCGTGGCAGGAAGGGCTTTTTTGTTGGATGCAGATGCTTGGCTGTTTGTCATCCCTCATAGTTGGGATGCTCGATATGGCGGAGGTTCAACTCTTCGTAAGCAAGATACAACCGGAAGACAAATTCGGCGAACAATTCTTTGCGGATTGCTTGTTTCAATTTCTTATAGGTAAGATACAAACTTCTGTCACCAAGCCAATTTTCGCGAAAGAAATAAGCAATATGATATTACATCTATTTTCCAGCATGTACAAGGGAACGAGTTTGATTTTAATCATTGATAAATGGGAAATCATAAAGGAAAAAGGAGGTTTGTTTAACATGATTGAAATTCCATCGCGTTTGGAAGGAAAAACCTTTCAACTGTATAAGCTAGAAGAGCAATTAAAACCGCTCGGTTATACGATTGGCGGCAATTGGGATTATGATCATGGTTATTTTGACTATAAAATTGACGATGAAGCCGGATACCAATTTTTGCGTGTTCCGTTTAAAGCAGTGGACGGACAGCTCGATTCGCATGGAACGACGGTGGAGATCGGCAGGCCGTTTTTATTGTCCCATCAATATCAAAGCGGCTTAGACGACCATGCCGATGGTGGCAATCTAGGCGCCGCTTTTAATCAATTTTCCGAGCCGCAAGATCCGGATGCGACATTTCCGAAAAAATATATTAGCGTCGGGAAAGTGCTTGTGCAAGAGTTGGAACGCCGCTTGCTTGACTAAGGACTCAGCACAAACAGGCGGTCGCCTTTTTCAATCATGAATTGCGGAGAAGGATTCATATGTCCTTCTTCCCCTCTCATGACACCGATTAGCACCATCTGCTTTTCCAATAGCAACTGGCTGCTCTCGGAAAACGTTTTGCCGATGCACCATTCTTCGGCATGGATCAGCCGCAGTTTTCTGTCGTGAAGCTGACAGAGCAGTATTTCGATCGCTTTGGACATGCCTGGCGACTGAAGGCTGTTTGCCATTGTGAAGCTGGACAGCAAGTTGGTTTGAATCACTTCGTCAGCGCCGGCCCGCCGTGCGTTGTTGACGTGCTGTTCGGTTAATATTTCGACAATGGCATAGATGGAAGGGTTTAAGCTTTTGACGGCCAGAAGTGTTAAAATGGAGTCTTTGTCCGCCTCTGCTTCGTTTTTATGCTGGTCAGCGGTAATCAAAACCATTTGCGCTTCAGTGACGTTTGCTTTCTGCAAAACGCCATCGTAGCTGGCGTTTCCTTTGATAAAATGGACATTTTTATAGGAAATCGGCAGCGCGTTTAATGTCGCATCAATGAGCACGCAGCGAAAAGATGGATGGGATTTCGTTAATTGTGCCAGCACTTCGCGCGCCCGCTCATTCCAACCGACGATGATCACATGTCCTTTTTTTCTATAGCTCAGCTGACCGTTCAATAAAGCCGTTTCTTTTGCTACGGTGGCTGCGGATACGGATGCGAAATACGTCGTAATCACCCCTGTTCCTAACAAAATAAACAGAATGGCGACGAGTTTCCCTGCCGTCGTTTTCGGGACGATATCGCCGTAGCCGATCGTTGCCGCGGTGACAATCGCCCACCATATGCCATCGAATACGTTATGGAATGTGGATGGCTCGACGAGATGAATAAGCAGGCCAAAAAGAATTAGCAGCGCACTTCCCACCAACAGCAATCGCATAAAGATAGGAAGGCGCAAATACGATGTGAGTATATCCCAGTTTTTCATCGGTTTCCTCCATTTGGTCCATTGTTTTACAAAGTTAGTGTTGACCGTTTTGCTCCTTTTTTTGCATAAAAATTCCTTTTCGCTTTCATACTACATGATGAATACGAGAAAGGAGAGAAATGGCTTTATGGATATGAATCGTGTCAAACAAATTGTTTCTTCCCCGGCGGATATTCCTGTCTATTATAATGGCGTATCTGTCTGGATTGACGGTTATGATGAGGAAAAGCAAATGGCTACGGTCCATTTGCGTGATGGTCGCCTTCATGAGCAGCGCGACGTGCCGGTAGCCGAATTAAGTGAAGAACGATGAGTAATCAGGAAAAACGCCGTGTTTTCGGCGTTTTTTGTTTGTGTCTTTTGGAAAAAACGATACTGGTATAGGCGAAAAATGAGGGGAGGAGCGTGCAAAGTGACGGACGGGCAGATAAAGGCAATGTTTGCCGATTACGGATATGAGCGCTGGTGGGAGGAAATTCATTATCCGCTCTTGTCATCGCGTCTATTGGAGGAAGTAGACGAAGAGGTGCTGGAGGCGTTTTTTGAGAACTACGAGTTTCCGGCAGACGAAGCATGTTCGTTTACGGAGTTTGTCGTTCATTTTTCCACTTTTTTGCGTTTGTATGATCACGGGATTCCCATAACATGGAGATAAGAAAAAGGGACTGCTTCTACATCGAAGCAGTTCCTTTCGTTTATGAAGACGCTTGTTTACCTAGACGCATCACACGCATTGTCAATAGGGGGAACAGGCAAGAAGGATGGCATCGGCAAATCCGTATATGAGTCTATATCCGCCTAACGAGAATAACACGCTGCTGAATGCCATTTTGATATAGCGGAAGAAATTGTAGACGCCAATTGCGGTAGTAAACACATAAAACAGCAGAAGTATCAAAATCGTCCGTCATTTTTGGTAAAATAGAGGTGTACATCGTTTGCGTAATGGACCAGGAAACGCGGCCGATGAGACGAGGTAAACGAGTCCGGTTTATAGCTGCTCTTCTCTCTCGTTAATATGTATGATTATATTCCCTCTGAACCTGTTTTCGGTAAACGAAATGCACATTGAAAAAGGTGGAGATGCGATGATTAGGGATGCGAAAAAAGAAGACTTGCCTGCAATCGTGCAAATATATAATGAAACGATTCCAACCAGAATGGTTACCGCGGATCTCGAACCGGTGTCGGTGGAAAGCAGGGAGGCGTGGTTTTTGGCCCATAACCCGCATACACGTCCGCTATGGGTAATGGAACAGGACGGTCGTGTGTGCGCTTGGCTCAGTTTTCAATCGTTTTATGGACGGCCGGCCTATCGTCATACAGCAGAAATCAGCATTTATATTTCTGAAGCATATCGCGGGAAAGGAATCGGTAAGCAACTGCTTCAAAAAGCAGTGGAGGAAGCACCAAATTTCGATATTAAAACGTTGTTAGGCTTTATTTTTGCCCATAATGAACCGAGCTTGCGCCTGTTCTCGCGCTTCGACTTTGAAACATGGGGCCGCCTTCCGCGGGTCGCGGAATTGGATGGCATCGAGCGCGACTTAATTATCGTCGGAAAAAGAATTGTATAGGATGCGAAAAATAGGACAGTCATAATAACAGATACCACAGCAGAAAGAGGGAAGTATATGAACGTCATGCCGGTTCGTTTATTTACGATTCAAGATGGTGAAGGGTTTGTTGCGGACGCGTTTCAATGTCCGGTAACAGGCAATTTAATTTACAAATCGTCCGGCACGCCTTCGGTGATTGCCTATAATGACCTGTCGGAAGAGCAAATACAGCGGTTAGAGAAATATGGTTTTAAGCGGCTAAACGGCGCATCTTTCTCCACAGCGGCGCCATCATCTGAACAATCTTTGATTGAAGAGTTGTTGCCGGAGCAGTAACAGATTCCGGTCCGCCGTTATTGAAACAAAAGGAGCTAGTCGTTAGCTCCTTTTGTTTGTTGGGTGCGGCCGTTGCATATAGCCGCATCATATTATTTGCGGGTGAAAGCGTAAATGATGATAATCGCGGCTGCGCCAATAAGCAAGTAAAGAAATGAATTTGTTTCATCGGCCTTTGCATCGCGCTGCTTTTGCTGGTCATCGTGCTGCGCTGCATTTTCTTGTGCCGGTGAGTTTGGCGCGGGTGTTTTCTCTTCCGCCGTTTGTTGTTGACGGGAAGAATCAGGTTTTTTTGCGGATGAATGGCCATGCATTCCCGCGCCGCTTCGTTTCGCCTCCGCCATGGCGGCGCGGACTCGACCTTCGTATTTATAATCTCCGTAATCGTAAAAATCTTCGACCAGTCCTGCTTTGGTCACTTCTTCTTGCAGCAATTTGTTTCCTACCCACACCCAAGCGAGCAAACGATGATACTTATCAAACAGCGTGCTGCCGTCAGTTTCCAATGTAATGCTTCCCTGTTTTAAGCGGGAACAAGTAAATCGGCTTGCTTCTTTTCCATACGGCTCGACTTCGATCGTGCTTTCTGGGGTATCGATGAATAGAAAGCGGGTTGTATATTCGCGGCCGTTGACGATAAACTTTGCTGTATCTCCATCAATGCACTCCACTAATGTTGCCGGATATTTTTTTCCTAATTGCAATGTGGCGGACGAATTTGATTTCGTTGCAGAGTTTCCGCCCAGCGTATGTCCTTCTAGGTCAATTTTGTCCGCCGTCAGCTGTCGGGTGCACTTGGCATTGCTATTGTATTTTTTGATCAATTGGACAAGCTCTGCTTTATTTTTGGCCTGCATCGCAAGTGCTGTCGGTTCATGCAGCAAGTACATGCAGTCTGAATTGCGGAAATGTCCGCCTAGTTCGTCCAGCGTACCTGGATGGGCGAAGCTGCTGGTTGAAAAAAAGAGAGTGAATAAGACTGCTGCCAGCAAACTTGCTAACTTTCTCATCTATTTTTCCTCCTTCAATATGAGTCAACGCGCAATTTTTATAATAGGATCCTTTTTTGCTAAAAAAGAAAACCCTTGCCATGCAAGGGTTTTTCCAATGGAGCATACCGGGCTCGAACCGGTGACCTTCGCGCTGCCAGCACGACGCTCTCCCAACTGAGCTAATGCCCCACTTCATCAATTATTTCCTGTCCGTTTTTAATTATATATATGCTTTTTTGGAAATGCAATAGTATTTTATGCAGCATTTTATTGGAAAAGGTGAAACAGATCAGCCGCTCTCAATATCAATATGGACGATTGAATCGACGCTGCGGATCGCATAGTAGACGTCGGCGGCAGCCCGCTTTTGATCGATAACGGCTTTTAATTTAATTAAGTGCTGGTTGTTGTCTAAATCTTTAATACGCATCGTCTTAATATCGATGTGTTGCAGCCTTATTTTTTCGATGACATCGGCAATATTTTTTGTATCTGCCACGGTGATTTGCAATAGAATTTCTTTTTCCCGCAGTTGTTTCGGTCCGAAAAAGTTGATGAGAAAAGGAATAAGTTCTACGCTTACAATTAATAATGCCACCCCGAAGGCCGACTCCCAATAAAATCCGGCACCGACGGCAACTCCGATGCCAGCCGCTCCCCAAATGATCGCGGCTGTAGTTAATCCTGTAATACTATCATTTCCCCGCCGTAAAATAACCCCAGCTCCTAAAAAACCAACGCCTGATACAATTTGCGCGGCAAGACGGAGCGGATCCATCGTAATATGGTCTTTTAGTGGGAATACATAGGCAGATTCGATCGAGACAATCGTTAACAAACAGCTGGAAATGGAAATAACTAAGCAAGTTTTTAAGCCAACAGGCTTTCGTTTTAATTCCCTTTCCAGTCCGATAATTAATCCTAATACAGCAGATATTCCTAATTTAATAAATGGATCGAACATCACGGCAATCACCTCTTTTGTTTCGATATTGGTATAATAATGATAAAACATTGATTAAGGGGATGAATAATGAAGCCATCAAATGTGTTCAAACCATATTTAGCCCTATTTGTAGGAGCGCTTTCCGTTTCTACTTCTGCTATTCTTGTAAAATGGGCGCATGCTCCTGCTTCCGTTATCGCCTTTTATCGACTTTTTTTTACGGTGTTATTGATGACACCTTTTTTTATCAGATATATTAGCGAATTAAAAGAAATCTCCTGTCGCGATTGGGCATTTTCAGTCTTCTCTGGAGTTTTATTAGCATTTCATTTTATTCTTTGGTTTGAGTCGCTGAACTATACTTCCGTAACCAGTTCTGTTGTACTTGTAACATTGCAGCCGTTATTTGCGTTTGTTGGCGGATATGTGTTTTTTAAAGAACGTCTCACTGCAGGAGCATTGTTTAGCGCCCTATTAGCAATCACCGGAAGCGTGATCATCAGCTGGGGCGATTTTCAAGTCAGCGGCAAAGCATTATTTGGTGATATGTTGGCACTGTTAGCATGTGCAATGGTAACAGGATATTGGCTATTTGGTCAAGAATTGCGCAAACGTCTATCATTGATGACATATACATATATTGTATACGGAATTAGTTCTTTCGTGCTTTTTCTTTACGTAATTGCGTTTCGTCTTCCACTGCTTTCCTATAGAAAAATAGACTGGCTATGCTTTGTCTTATTGGCCATTGTGCCGACACTGCTAGGCCATTCTTTAATGAATTGGTCGGTAAAATGGGTAAGCGCGGCAACCGTTTCGATGAGCATTTTATTTGAACCAGTGGGAGCGTCTATATTAGCCTACTTTTTACTTGGGGAGATGATTCAGCCATCCCAATGGATCGGAGGTATTTTCATTTTAACAGGAATCGGGATATATTTGTGGGGAGAAAATCGAAAAGGGCCGCTACCAATACAAGAAAGTAGCTGACCCCATCGTCCCTGTAATTAATTTATTGTTCATTGGAAGACGATAGTGTTCTAAATTGCTCGCGAACTTCGATAAGTAAGCAAAATCAACTCTTGTTGTTTGTGGAAGCAGATACGCTGATTTGGTCGCGGATTTTTTTCTCTTTTTATTCAGAGCGGCGATGATTCCTTCCGTCGTTTTAATTCCGATTCCATGTCCGTAATGAAGGTCGTCGCCTAAATAAATTGTATTTTCTCCTTGCCATTGCGGCGTTTGCGGATCGAATTCAGGATTTTTAAAATAAAGACAGTCACCAGGAAGATAATCTTCTCCCTTTTTTGTTTTGATTCCTAAATCTTTATCAACATGCCAATCGTATAATAAAAGATTGGAAAATAACGTATTAAACGTCTGCTGATCAATAACATCCAGCACTGCCTTGTAAAATACGATAACGATGGCGGTCGCGCACTCAAAGGCGTACAAATGGCTGTTGACGAAAATATCGTTTATTGCATCTGCAGGAAGCACTTCCTTTTTTAATTGAAACCCGCCTAATTCATTTCGTATCCAAAACTGTTCATTGCATTTGGAAAAACGGAAAATGGCGAATCTTACTTTGCTTTTAGCGAGCGCCACAGCGGAATGAACGATGCGGTCGCGAAGGACGATCTCGAATAAAAGCTGGTGTTTACTTTGGTATACATATGTTTCCGGTGACTTTAATAACGCTGCAAATATTTTTTCTTGACTTTTGGAAAGAGAAGAGGGGCCGAATAAGTTGCTGTCGACGGCTGATTGCTGAATTCGAATCATATTTTCCTCCTTCAAAATAAATGTTTTTCATTGAAGGTATATGGTGAATTTTATATTCAGAAAGTGATTATCCGGGTTTGTTTATTTTGAGAATAAACTAGGAAAATAAGTATATTTAATATGTATGTAGCATGTGATTTTATTATTCTGTTATTTACGGGAAGATGGCGTGGTTGATTTCTAGCACCTACTCGATTAAATTGTAAGTGTAAGTGATGAAAAAGAGTCCTGTAGCGGTTATGTTGATGATTTATACAAAGCTTTCGTGGAAACACAAAAAAATTAAAAAAGGGGGTTGCATTTTTAAAAAGAAGGTGATATATTAAATAGCGTCGCTAATCGATCGACGAACCTCGATCGCTAAACAGCGTGATGATAATAAAAAACATAGTTGACAACAAAAAAGCGCTATGTTATCATAAAGAAGCTGTTCTGATGAAGAAATGTTCCTTGAAAACTGAACAAAACGAAGCGTCCACAACGAAAAGCGAAGGCGACAAGACACCATGTGGTGTCGGTGCTGAAGCTTAGGAATAAGCCAATCAACTTTCTATGGAGAGTTTGATCCTGGCTCAGGACGAACGCTGGCGGCGTGCCTAATACATGCAAGTCGAGCGGACCGAACAGGAGCTTGCTCTTGTTCGGTTAGCGGCGGACGGGTGAGTAACACGTGGGCAACCTACCCGTAAGACCGGGATAACTCCGGGAAACCGGAGCTAATACCGGATAACACCGAAGACCGCATGGTCTTTGGTTGAAAGGCGGCTTTGGCTGTCACTTACGGATGGGCCCGCGGCGCATTAGCTAGTTGGTGAGGTAACGGCTCACCAAGGCGACGATGCGTAGCCGGCCTGAGAGGGTGACCGGCCACACTGGGACTGAGACACGGCCCAGACTCCTACGGGAGGCAGCAGTAGGGAATCTTCCGCAATGGACGAAAGTCTGACGGAGCGACGCCGCGTGAGCGAAGAAGGTCTTCGGATCGTAAAGCTCTGTTGTTAGGGAAGAAGAAGTACCGTTCGAATAGGGCGGTACGGTGACGGTACCTAACGAGAAAGCCCCGGCTAACTACGTGCCAGCAGCCGCGGTAATACGTAGGGGGCGAGCGTTGTCCGGAATTATTGGGCGTAAAGCGCGCGCAGGCGGTCTCTTAAGTCTGATGTGAAAGCCCACGGCTCAACCGTGGAGGGTCATTGGAAACTGGGGGACTTGAGTGCAGAAGAGGAGAGCGGAATTCCACGTGTAGCGGTGAAATGCGTAGAGATGTGGAGGAACACCAGTGGCGAAGGCGGCTCTCTGGTCTGTAACTGACGCTGAGGCGCGAAAGCGTGGGGAGCAAACAGGATTAGATACCCTGGTAGTCCACGCCGTAAACGATGAGTGCTAAGTGTTAGAGGGGTCAAACCCTTTAGTGCTGCAGCTAACGCGTTAAGCACTCCGCCTGGGGAGTACGGCCGCAAGGCTGAAACTCAAAGGAATTGACGGGGGCCCGCACAAGCGGTGGAGCATGTGGTTTAATTCGAAGCAACGCGAAGAACCTTACCAGGTCTTGACATCCCCTGACAACCCTAGAGATAGGGCGTTCCCCCTTCGGGGGGGACAGGGTGACAGGTGGTGCATGGTTGTCGTCAGCTCGTGTCGTGAGATGTTGGGTTAAGTCCCGCAACGAGCGCAACCCTCGACCTTAGTTGCCAGCATTCAGTTGGGCACTCTAAGGTGACTGCCGATGACAAATCGGAGGAAGGTGGGGATGACGTCAAATCATCATGCCCCTTATGACCTGGGCTACACACGTGCTACAATGGGCGGTACAAAGGGCTGCGAACCCGCGAGGGGGAGCGAATCCCAAAAAGCCGCTCTCAGTTCGGATTGCAGGCTGCAACTCGCCTGCATGAAGCCGGAATCGCTAGTAATCGCGGATCAGCATGCCGCGGTGAATACGTTCCCGGGCCTTGTACACACCGCCCGTCACACCACGAGAGCTTGCAACACCCGAAGTCGGTGAGGTAACCCGTTTGGGAGCCAGCCGCCGAAGGTGGGGCAAGTGATTGGGGTGAAGTCGTAACAAGGTAGCCGTACCGGAAGGTGCGGCTGGATCACCTCCTTTCTAAGGATGATACGAAAGGCGAAGGCGACTGGTTAGCCCCGACAGGCGCTGGAGGGCTCGCGAGGAGGCTGTTGCCGCCGCAGCGAGACCGAAGCGGCCCGAGGGGCTAGGAGCCGAAGCTAGACAGTGCGAAAAGCGAAGGACGCTTCGGGTTTGTTCAGTTTTGAGGGAACATATTTATGTTCTCTTCAATTAATCCGTTTTGCGCCTGCGTCTTCTAGTGAATTCAAAGAAGCTGGATTCCTCGGCGCAAGGCAGCAAAGAAGCAGACTCAAGAAGTAGTCTCGTTCCTTGAAAACTAGATAACCGAAAGGAAGAAGCCGAGAAGCGCAATGTTGGTTAAGTTAGAAAGGGCGCACGGTGGATGCCTTGGCACTAGGAGCCGATGAAGGACGGGGCAAACGCCGAAACGCTTCGGGGAGCTGTAAGCAAGCGTTGATCCGGAGATGTCCGAATGGGGAAACCCACTGTCCGTAATGGGACAGTATCCATACCTGAATCCATAGGGTATGGAGGGCACACCCGGGGAACTGAAACATCTCAGTACCCGGAGGAGAAGAAAGCAAAAGCGATTCCCTGAGTAG
Source organism: Parageobacillus genomosp. 1 (assembly GCF_000632515.1). Lineage (GTDB taxonomy): Bacteria > Bacillota > Bacilli > Bacillales > Anoxybacillaceae > Saccharococcus. The sequence continues at coordinate 2,938,040 of NZ_CM002692.1, read as the reverse complement.
CGGCGAGCGAAACGGGAACAGCCCAAACCAAGAGGCTTGCCTCTTGGGGTTGTAGGACCACTCACATGGGAGTGACAAAGGAACGGGGTAGACGAAGCGGTCTGGAAAGGCCCGCCAGAGAAGGTGATAGCCCTGTAGTCGAAACTTCGTTCCCTCCCGAGTGGCTCCTGAGTACGGCGGGACACGGGGAATCCCGTCGGAAGCAGGGAGGACCATCTCCCAAGGCTAAATACTCCCTAGTGACCGATAGTGAACCAGTACCGTGAGGGAAAGGTGAAAAGCACCCCGGAAGGGGAGTGAAAGAGAACCTGAAACCGTGTGCCTACAAGTAGTCAGAGCCCGTTCATGGGTGATGGCGTGCCTTTTGTAGAATGAACCGGCGAGTTACGATGACGTGCGAGGTTAAGTCGAAGAGACGGAGCCGCAGCGAAAGCGAGTCTGAATAGGGCGTTGAGTACGTCGTCGTAGACCCGAAACCAGGTGATCTACCCATGTCCAGGGTGAAGGTAGGGTAACACCTACTGGAGGCCCGAACCCACGCACGTTGAAAAGTGCGGGGATGAGGTGTGGGTAGGGGTGAAATGCCAATCGAACCTGGAGATAGCTGGTTCTCCCCGAAATAGCTTTAGGGCTAGCCTCAAGGGAAGAGTCTTGGAGGTAGAGCACTGATTGGGCTAGGGGCCCTCATCGGGTTACCGAACTCAGTCAAACTCCGAATGCCAATGACTTATCCTTGGGAGTCAGACTACGAGTGATAAGATCCGTGGTCGAGAGGGAAACAGCCCAGATCACCAGCTAAGGTCCCTAAGTGCACGTTAAGTGGAAAAGGATGTGGAGTTGCCCAGACAACCAGGATGTTGGCTTAGAAGCAGCCACCATTTAAAGAGTGCGTAATAGCTCACTGGTCGAGTGACTCTGCGCCGAAAATGTACCGGGGCTAAACGTGCCACCGAAGCTGTGGGATGACCGTTGGTCATCGGTAGGGGAGCGTTCTAAGGGCGTCGAAGCGAGACCGGAAGGACTCGTGGAGCGCTTAGAAGTGAGAATGCCGGTGTGAGTAGCGAAAACAGAGGTGAGAATCCTCTGCACCGAAAGCCTAAGGGTTCCTGAGGAAGGTTCGTCCGCTCAGGGTTAGTCGGGACCTAAGCCGAGGCCGAAAGGCGTAGGTGATGGGCAACAGGTAGAGATTCCTGTACCACCTCCTCACCGTTTGAGCGATGGGGGGACGCAGGAAGGTAGGGCGAGCAGGCTGCTGGAATAGCCTGTCCAAGCGGTTAGGCTGCCAGATAGGCAAATCCGTCTGGCGTGAAGGCGGAGCCGTGATGGCGAAGGGACCTTTGGTCCCGAAGTCCCCGATCCTACACTGCCAAGAAAAGCCTCTAGCGAGGTGAGAGGTGCCCGTACCGCAAACCGACACAGGTAGGCGAGGAGAGAATCCTAAGGTGCGCGGGAGAACTCTCGTTAAGGAACTCGGCAAAATGACCCCGTAACTTCGGGAGAAGGGGTGCTCTCTTGGGTGAATAGCCCGAGGGAGCCGCAGTGAAAAGGCCCAAGCGACTGTTTATCAAAAACACAGGTCTCTGCGAAGCCGAAAGGCGAAGTATAGGGGCTGACACCTGCCCGGTGCTGGAAGGTTAAGGGGAGCGCTTAGCGCAAGCGAAGGTGCGAACCGAAGCCCCAGTAAACGGCGGCCGTAACTATAACGGTCCTAAGGTAGCGAAATTCCTTGTCGGGTAAGTTCCGACCCGCACGAAAGGTGTAACGACTTGGGCACTGTCTCAACGAGAGACCCGGTGAAATCATACTACCTGTGAAGATGCAGGTTACCCGCGACAGGACGGAAAGACCCCGTGGAGCTTTACTGCAGCCTGATATGGAATTTTGGTATCGCTTGTACAGGATAGGTGGGAGCCTGGGAAGCCGGAGCGCCAGCTTCGGTGGAGGCGCCGGTGGGATACCACCCTGGCGGTATTGAAATTCTAACCCGCACCCCTTACCGGGGTGGGAGACAGTGTCAGGTGGGCAGTTTGACTGGGGCGGTCGCCTCCCAAAAGGTAACGGAGGCGCCCAAAGGTTCCCTCAGAATGGTTGGAAATCATTCGGAGAGTGCAAAGGCACAAGGGAGCTTGACTGCGAGACGGACAGGTCGAGCAGGGACGAAAGTCGGGCTTAGTGATCCGGTGGTTCCGTATGGAAGGGCCATCGCTCAACGGATAAAAGCTACCCCGGGGATAACAGGCTGATCTCCCCCAAGAGTCCACATCGACGGGGAGGTTTGGCACCTCGATGTCGGCTCATCGCATCCTGGGGCTGTAGTCGGTCCCAAGGGTTGGGCTGTTCGCCCATTAAAGCGGTACGCGAGCTGGGTTCAGAACGTCGTGAGACAGTTCGGTCCCTATCCGTCGCGGGCGTAGGAAATTTGAGAGGAGCTGTCCTTAGTACGAGAGGACCGGGATGGACGCACCGCTGGTGTACCAGTTGTCCCGCCAGGGGCACCGCTGGGTAGCTATGTGCGGAAGGGATAAGCGCTGAAAGCATCTAAGCGTGAAGCCCCCCTCAAGATGAGATTTCCCATCGCGTAAGCGAGTAAGATCCCTCGAAGATGACGAGGTCGATAGGTCCGAGGTGGAAGCGTGGCGACACGTGCAGCTGACGGATACTAATCGATCGAGGACTTAACCACGAAAAGCGCAGGCGACTGGTTAGCCCCGCTGGGCGCTGGAAGACCTGTGAGGAGGCTGTTGCCGTCACAGCAGGTCTGAAGCGACCCAAGGGGCTAGGAGCCGGAGCTAGACATCAGAAAAGCGCAGGCGCCCGGCTTCTTCCAAACAAACGGTTATCTAGTTTTGAAGGAATGAAATAAAAAATTCTTGACACAACAGTATCGATCATTATAATAATACTTGTCCAAATTATTCCGCAGTAGCTCAGTGGGGAGCAACGAGCTTATGCTTCCATGAATCCGCTGCGAGTTGCCTCGACGCATCAAGCATCTTTGGATTTGCTAGAAGAGGAAGAGGCAATGTAAAATAAAAGTGGGTATAGCTTAATCTTTATCTTATTCCGCAGTAGCTCAGTGGTAGAGCAATCGGCTGTTAACCGATTGGTCGCAGGTTCGAATCCTGCCTGCGGAGCCATCTTGGAGAGCTGTCCGAGTGGTCGAAGGAGCACGATTGGAAATCGTGTAGGCGCGAATAGCGTCTCAAGGGTTCGAATCCCTTGCTCTCCGCCACTACTTAACTACACATGGCCCGTTGGTCAAGTGGTTAAGACACCGCCCTTTCACGGCGGTAACACGGGTTCGAATCCCGTACGGGTCACTTTCTTTTTGCTGGAGGATTAGCTCAGCTGGGAGAGCACTTGCCTTACAAGCAAGGGGTCGGCGGTTCGATCCCGTCATCCTCCACCACCAAATTCATTAAAATTCTCTAAATCAATCATTCCTTTCTATCGTCGCGGGGTGGAGCAGTCCGGTAGCTCGTCGGGCTCATAACCCGAAGGTCGCAGGTTCAAATCCTGCCCCCGCAACCAAAATATGGTCCCGTAGTGTAGTGGTTAACATGCCTGCCTGTCACGCAGGAGATCGCGGGTTCGAGTCCCGTCGGGACCGCCATTTACAATATTTAAATTCAAAAATGTATATGGCTCGGTAGCTCAGTCGGTAGAGCAAAGGACTGAAAATCCTTGTGTCGGCGGTTCGATTCCGTCCCGAGCCACCACTTACTCTTATCACAATAGTAGAAACGAGCTAAACATCTGTGAATCTGTTGCGTGTTATTTTGGATGTGGATTGGCTCTGATATATATGCCGACTTAGCTCAATTGGTAGAGCAACTGAATCGTAATCAGTAGGTTGCGGGTTCAAGTCCTGCAGTCGGCACCATCCATTATGGAGGGGTAGCGAAGTGGCTAAACGCGGCGGACTGTAAATCCGCTCCCTTTGGGTTCGGCGGTTCGAATCCGTCCCCCTCCATTTACACTTAGGGGCATAGTTTAATGGTAGAACAGAGGTCTCCAAAACCTCCGGTGTGGGTTCGATTCCTACTGCCCCTGCCATAAAAGAATAAACATTTTGTGGCGACTATGGCGAAGTGGTTAACGCACCAGATTGTGGCTCTGGCATGCGTGGGTTCGATTCCCACTAGTCGCCCTTTCCTTCTACTGTTGGGGTATAGCCAAGCGGTAAGGCAACGGACTTTGACTCCGTGATGCGTTGGTTCGAATCCAGCTACCCCAGCCATAATGCGGAAGTAGTTCAGTGGTAGAACACCACCTTGCCAAGGTGGGGGTCGCGGGTTCGAGTCCCGTCTTCCGCTCTTTGTGGCGGCATAGCCAAGTGGTAAGGCAGAGGTCTGCAAAACCTTTATCCCCGGTTCGAATCCGGGTGCCGCCTCCATTGGTGTGGCGCCGGGGTGGCGGAATTGGCAGACGCACAGGACTTAAAATCCTGGGGTAGGTAACTACCGTGCCGGTTCGAGTCCGGCCCTCGGCA
>NZ_CM002692.1:2919014-2933448 GCF_000632515.1 Parageobacillus genomosp. 1 | reverse complement strand
GCAATCGAAAAGCGGCAAGAAACAATGCCAATATATCGCGATGATGTTACGCAAAATCGAGAATTTCAAACAAGAGCATGAATGGTCATTATGGAACATCCTGCACAAATGTTGTTGGCTGAACCAGGGTCAAATTCAACTGAAGGAGGTGTAGACCTGGTTACTAAAATCGTTGTCGTGTACTGACCGATGGAAGGAATGGTGCACGACAGATGCCGTCGCTAACAGCGAGCCATGGGATGTCTTTCACAGCAGGTGAATGACAAGGGAAATTCCCTTCCTGATGGAACTCGGTGAGAATCCGAGCGGCAAGCAGTTTTGCTGGTTCCATCGCGATGAGTCGATTTTTATAGATGTTAGTAACCAGGTAGAGAAATGTATTTAGAAGCCGAAGTGTACGGAATGTTGAATTGGGGATTTGCAATAGTGATGGGGATTGAATTAATTTCTTTCATTGCTCTTTGGCTTAAATACAAATTCAGCAAAGAAGCATTCGGCTGGTTCATTGGACATGTTGTTTTCTTTTCTTTTACGGGTTACAAACTTTTAGAAGCGATAAACACTTTTGAACATAATGATTTTATGGGTTCGGAAAATGCATCATTGAGGATAGGGATCTCAGGTGTTTTATGGGCAATTAGTGTAGCTTGTTTATTAATTGGAATTGCACGTCTTGTTTCGAGTAAAGTTCCAAGCAAAGGTTAATTTGTTTCACTTCTATGGAAGAACGAATGAACCTCCATTACCTTTGGCGAAGCTCGCTTCATAGTTGACTAACAGGTCTGTTTGTAAAATATGGAATTTTTAACGGGTATATGTTAAAATATGGTTATACATAAGAGGGGGGAGAAGGTTGGGAGAAATTAAATATATAAAAATAAACGCCCTTTTACTGCTTGCGATCATACCTCTTTCCGTTGTTGGTTATTTATTTGCAGTTTATAATGAATCTTTGTTTTTCCTATATGAATGGCTTCTTACGTTACTAATTTTAAGTTCAACTATTTTATCCATCATAAGCATTATTAAAATTAGGGGTAATCTTAAGTGGGTTTCTATTTCCATTTTGGCCTTTCTTGTTCAATTTTCAGTTCTTAGTTTGTTCTTAGGCCCTTTTACGAAGTACGGTTTATTCTCTGTATTTTATATTGTTACATTCTTTGCGATTATCATTTTTATTGTGACCTTTAGAAAGGTCGAAAAATTCAAATCAATACCGATGATTTTTATAATCGTTTCTATAATGTTCACGTTTTATATGTTTTTGTTAAATAGTTTATGGGGAAGAGATTTGACTTAAGTTTCTTTTACTATCCTAAAAATTAATATTTTCATCCTTCTGATGATGTCGCAACTATATGGTATGATTGTTTCCTATGGAAGAACGAGTTAACTTCCATTATCTGTGATGAAGCTCGCTTCATGGTTGGCTAATAGGCAGTTTAGTTTAATAAAGGAAAGGATAATCCAAGCGAAAAAATACAATACAGGCATAGGGAAGGGATATAGTGATGGAAAAACACTTTAAAGAAGCACACCGTTTTAGCAGTCATAATAGAAAAGATTTAGAAAAGGATACGATATGTGGTTGCTTTTATTGTTTGGAAATTTTTAGTCCTACTGAAATTACGGAGTGGTGGGATGATGAAGACACAGCCGTTTGTCCTTATTGTGGAATTGATTCTGTTATAGGGGAGAGTTCCGGATTTCCAATTACAAGAACGTTTTTAAAAGGAATGCATGAGGAATGGTTTTAGAATAGCCCAATTGTAATTACGAAAATGCCTCATTCTGAAAAGAAAAGACCTTGATTAGTCTCTTACTTCCCAAAGAGGCTTTTTTATTTATTCTGCTTTTAAATTAAGAAATCGCTTCTTTTCTTGAACCATCCTGAAAATCAATATTTTCATCCTTCAGATGGTGGCGCAATTATGTGGCATGATTATCTCTCATGGAAGAACGAATCAACTTCCATCATCTGTAATGAAACTTGCTTCATGGTTGGCTACGAGGCAGGCTAGTTGAAGAAGTGGCTATTTTCCTGTGACACATTAGGATATTAATCGTAATCAAAATAGCAATTCCGCAAGCGTCATAATGGGCAAGAATCTATACCTCTTTGAATATGGGTGCATACACTATTTTAAAACAGTTAAGGAGGAGATACAAAATGGAAAGACAATTCATTGGAGATTACGGTGGCTATCCTGGTTACGGCTATCATCATGGTCACGGTGGTTATTATCCTGGTTACGGCTATCATCATGGTCACGGTGGTTATTATCCTGGTCATGGCTACCATCATGGTCACGGCGGGTATTATCCTGGTTACGGCTATCATCATGGTCATGGTTGGTATTATCCTGGTCATGGCTATCATCATGGTCATGGCAGCTTCTAACGTTAAACTATCATAGTACCAAGGCAAGTGAAATTAAAATTTTAAGTCAGCAAATAATGCTGGCTTTTTTTATGTATAGGAACTTTGTCTTCTTCAACTCCCATGGAAGAACGAATTACCTTGCATCATCTGCAATGAAGTTCACTTCATCGTTGGTTCAACAAGGATAAAAAAGCATCTTTAAAGAATTAATTAAAAGGATAAATATAGGGGGGAGGTTCTATGGGAGAGATACAAATAAAGCAATTTATGACTAAGAACGGCAAAAAATTTGTAGTAAGAACTGCTTTTCCCAAAGATGCAGATAAGGTGGTAACATTTATTAAAACTGTTATCGGTGAAGCACCTTATTTACTTACTACCGAAGCGGAATTTAAGGTGACAAGTGAACAGCAAAAACAATTGTTGCAGCAAATGTTGGATGACGATGGAAAATTAGCTATTTTAGCTGAGTATAATGAAGAAATTATCGGATTTTTAGATTTTTATAATGGACATAGGCAGCGGATAAAACATCAAGGCTCTTTTGGGATGATCGTTAAAAAAGATTTCAGAAATCAAGGGGTAGGTAAAGCATTGCTAACTGTTTTATTAGATTGGGCAAAGGAAAACCCTTCAATTGAGAAGGTTTGTCTTGAAGTAGTTGCTGACAATACGAACGCCCTTCATTTATATAGAAATTTTGGATTTGTGGAAGAAGGTCTTAAGACAAAAGCGATTAAGATAGATGAACAGACTTATTATGACTTAATCTTAATGGCTTATTTTGTGAATTAGTTTCAAGTGTTCTCAACTATCCTGAAAATTAATATTTTCATTCTTCTGATGGTGGCCGCATAGATGCGGCATGGTTGTTTCCCTTGGAAGAATGAATTATCTCCCATCATCTGGGCTGGAGCTTGCTTCATGGTTGGCTGCGGGCAGGTTAGTTTGAGAAGAATGGTACAATAAAGAAAATTGGTTAGGGTGATTTTATGCTTGATCCATTTTTCAGCTATTTTATTGTCTTTTTTGTTGTCGCAAGACTTGTTAGCTTAACAAGCAGGATTAACTGGATGCCGACAACCAAAACAACTACAAGACACGATGTAATATTAGCAATAATCTTTTCTTTGATTGTTGTTGCTATAACCCATATTGGACAATACACTTTTAGTTGAAGAAGGTATAATACTAAATTTTCCCTTATGATATTATTAGTTTCAATAGATTTTTACATAATTCAGGGGGGATTAAGATGGAAATCCGTTCAGTGAAAGGGTCAGACTACTATGTCATCTCTCCACTAATCAATGAGTGGTGGGGCGGAAGGCAAATGTCTGATAAGTTACCAAAATTATTCTTCGACCATTTTCAAAATACAAGTTTCATTGCCGAAAAAGATGGAAAAATCATTGGATTTTTGATAGGTTTTCTATCTCAAACATATCCAGAAGAAGCATATATACACTTTGTTGGGGTTCATCCGGATTATAGGAAACACGGTATTGGAAAACGACTTTACAATGAATTTTTTAATATTGTTAAAAAGAATGGTCGGAATATCGTCCGTTGTGTAACTTCACCAGTGAACAAAGTGTCCATTGCATTTCATACGAAAATGGGATTTGAAATCGAAAAAAATGGAGATAAAGAAATGGACGGAGTTTCTGTATATACTGATTATGATGGACCAAATCAAGATAGAGTTTTATTTGTGAAAGAATTAATTTAATTATGATCTTATTCAACTTCAGGGAAGAAGGAATGAACTTCCATCATCTATGGCGAAGCTCACTTCATGGTTGGCTAGCGGGGCTGACTTGTAACTATAAGAGGTGAAGGCAAAAATTATGCCTATGTAATTTTAGTCGAAAGTATGCTCAGATTGCTGTTACCATACTATGATCTTACTATAATTTTTGTTTCGTAATGAAGACACAGAGAAAGAAGAGGCTAACTCCTGCTCAACAATTAGGTATTATATTTTATTCAAATAACATCACTCTGAAAATATAAGGGGTATTTATCGCTAAAACATTTAATATTTAGAATATTTTTTCAAAATACTCAAATAAAATGGTATAATTATGGAAAAGGTTAAGGGGGATTGTGTTGGAAACAAAATTTGTAGAACTATAAAAACAACTGTTTAGTTTATTTGAAAAAGGGAATTTTGATGAGCTACATTCACTAAATAAAGCACAAATAGAATTTCCTGAAAGATTAGAAAAAACAAATTTTTGGAAAGCCTGCGTTTATTCAGTTCAGGGAGAGATTGAGAAAGCTCTTTCTACCCTTAATGAAGCCAATGTAAATTGATTGTTAAAGAGGGATTGGGCCACTTTTTCCCTAATGATTTTACAAGTTTACTGCGAGAAGCTGTTGATTATATATTGAAATCCGATTAAAATAATTCCATTTGACGGCAGAATTTGCACCATTGGTGTTTTTGGTTGTTCGAGGAGTGTGGGTTCGACTCTCACCATCGGCACTGAAAATAGGAAAAGGCTTTAGAGACAAGGAATTCTATATAAGAGGAATCCCTTGTTTTTTATTTACCGAATACGATTCCAGGATAGAGATTTTTCGCTATGTCGTAAATAAAAGAAAAATCAATCGTCGCGTCCAGTTTCTTACTAGGTGATTCTTTGGAACCAGATCATCCAGTTTCACTGTAGGTTCGGTATAGCGCCCATCTTCTTGGTGTGGACGAAGCATCGTTCTTCCCATGTATTTCTTCTTTGTCCTACCTTCATAATAAAAGACTAGGCCTAAGCCCCGTTTCTCTTATCTTCTCTTTGCAAGCAATTCTCTTTTTGAATAAATAATTTTTTCGGTATCGCATGCATTTAAAAGGACGATTTTTGCCGGATGGGATTGAAAAACAACCTTTCACCTTTATCATGAAGACAACAGTTAACATAGCGAATACAATTTAAATAGAAAAAACGAATGTAAAGGAAGCCGGCAGAATGAAAGTATCTTTAGATATTGACAATGATTACGATGAGACAATCGTGACCATCCACGGTAGACCAAAAGAAGTTATTTACGAGTTGACAATATAAACTGTAACAATTATTATTACATTTAGGAGGAAGGTTTATTATGAACAGCGATTTTTCGATTGCCGTTCACTGCGTTGCTTATCTAGCCAAAAAGCAAAACCAGCGAGTGACCAGTGAAGACATCGCTCAAAGTGTTTCTGTCCACCCAGTAAGGTTAAGGAAAATTTTGAGCATATTAAGGAAAGAAAATATTATTACTTCCAAAGAAGGGGCAAAAGGCGGATTCTCTTTAAACGATCGACCTGAACATATTACGTTAGACAAAATATTTAAAATCACTAGTGAGGAAACGCTTGTACCGAAATGCCCTGATTCCAATGAGAATTGCCCAATAGGCAAACATCTATCAGGTATACTCATTCGCATTTGTCACAATGCGGAAGAACACTTTTTAAACTATTTAAAAGGTGTGACGATCAAAGATATCATTGATGAAATCAATAATAGTTAGTTTTTTTTCATGCCTGAAACAAAAGCACAGCTAATACTTTGTGTTAGTTGTGCACCATAAATTTTTTTTTAGGTATAACTGTAACAAAAAATATTTCAGTTTAAAGAGGTGAATAAGTTTGAAGAAAAAACGAGTTGTCGTCGGAATGTCTGGTGGAGTGGATTCCTCTGTGGCTGCTTACCTTCTTAAAAAAGAAGGGTACGACGTCATCGGTGTATTTATGAAAAACTGGGATGATACCAATGATGATGGTGTATGTACAGCAACGGAAGATTACGAAGATGTTAAGAGAGTTGCCAATCAACTCGGGATTCCTTACTATAGCGTGAACTTTGAAAAAGAATATTGGGATCGTGTATTTACGTACTTTATGGATGAGCTGAAGCGAGGGCGAACACCTAATCCAGATGTTTTATGTAATACAGAAATTAAGTTTAAAGCGTTCGTTGATTACGCCCTTTCACTAGATGCGGATTATATCGCGACTGGTCATTACGCAAGAATCAACAGAGAAAATGGACAAATCACCTTACTACGTGGAAAAGATTCCAATAAAGATCAAACTTATTTTCTTAGCCAGTTAACGGCAGACCATTTGTCTAAAGTTCTATTTCCACTAGGAGAATTAACGAAGGATGAGGTACGAAAAATCGCTAAAGAATTGAACCTTATTACCGCCAATAAAAAAGATAGTACTGGAATCTGTTTTATTGGAGAAAGAAATTTCAAAAGCTTTTTAAAGAATTATTTACCGGCGCAGCCCGGAGAAATTCGTTCACTCGATGGGGAAGTGCTAGGTACTCATGATGGGTTAATGTATTACACAATTGGCCAACGAAAAGGACTTGGAATCGGTGGAAAAGGAACAGGTGAACCTTGGTATGTCGTCGATAAAGATTTAGAAAACAATGTTTTACTTGTCGCTCAAGGTAAGAATCATCCTGCTCTGTTTTCTACCGGTCTTATTGCATCGAACATTAGCTTTATTAATGGAGATGTTCGTCCACGTACATTTGCATGTACAGCTAAATTTAGATACCGTCAAGAAGATCAGAAGGTGACCATTCATATTCGTCCGAATGGAACGGCTTTTGTGGAATTTGAAAAACCAGTTAAAGCTGTTACTCCAGGACAAGTAGCGGTATTTTATGACAATGATGTTTGTCTTGGCAGTGCGATTATTGACGAAGTGATAAAAATGGATGTTTCAACTGTCACTGTGGCATCTTAAAACGGTATAGATAACTACACTATTTGACAGATATGGGATGACATCCTCATGTATGCACGCACGCTTTTCTTAAAATATATAGTTATCTTGTCAGGAATAATAAGTGTTGTGATGAGTAATGTAATTCAGTTTTCAACAACTCGACATAAATGAATTTCAATTTCTAACCATATGAATCAATGAAATCTAGGGGATTTTTATTGGCTATAATACAAAGAGTAATTACAAAACATCATACTGAATCATCTTTAAGATATTTACTTTATGTTTGAATAGCAGGTAGGCTTTTCTAGATAAAACAAGATTAAAAAACAATTGGAAGGTAGATGTTAAAATGGAAAAATTCAAAAATCACAAAGGGTATTCACGCATGTATCAAGAAAACAAACTGACTGTGGGATTATTCTTTCCGATTGAATCGTATATGGGTGACGTCCCTGAGATGAATATAGAAAAGCAAATGAAGTTAGCAAAACGAGCAGAAGAACTCAATTTCGCTTCATTATTTGTGAGAGATGTACCGTTACGCGATCCTAATTTCGGGGATGTCGGACAAATATATGATCCGTTTACGTATTTAGGGTATGTTGCTGCCAACACAGAAAAGATTGCCTTAGGAACGGGAAGTATTATTTTAACGTTGCGCCATCCTCTTCATGTCGCAAAAGCTGCGGCTTCTTTAGACAGATTATCTGGTGAAAGACTTATTCTCGGTGTCGCAACAGGTGACCGTCCAATCGAGTTTCCAGCATTCTCTGTGAATCCAGAAGATCGGAGCGAATTATTCCGAGAATCAGTGTCTGTTATGAGAAAAGTATGGCGCGAGCATTTTCCTGCCATTGACTCTTTACGAGTGCATATGACAAACGGAGATCTTTTGCCAAAACCAAAATTGTCAGACATACCATTAATGGTGACAGGTCACAGTGGACAGTCTCCAGAATGGATTGCTGAACATAGTGATGGCTGGATTTACTATCCACGTGCACTCAAATTTCAAAGAGCATTAATTGAGAATTGGCGTTCGTTAACAGAGGAATTTAAGCCATTTACCCAATCGCTTTATGTTGATTTAGCGGAAGACCCATATCATGTACCAATACCGATTCATCTTGGATTCCGTACGGGGCGCGTTTTCCTTATCGAATTTCTTGAAGCTTTACAAGATGCAGGTGTGAACCATGTCATCATCAACTTAAAATATGGCCAACGCCCAGTAGAAGAAGTGATCGAAGAATTAGGTGAATTTGTGCTTCCACATTTTCCGGCTTTATCATGATGAGAGACAATCCATTGGTTGATAACCTTTAAGCAGAAAGGAAGGATATGGATGAAAGTTTTGGTCATTGGCGCCAACGGACAAGTAGGTCAACAAGTGGTGAACATGCTTCATGCGCATGAACGACACACCGTTCGTGCGATGGTTCGAAAACAAGAGCAATTGGAGGCTTTTCAGAAAAAAGGAATTGAAGCGGTACTCGCTGATCTTGAAGGTACTGTCGATGAAATTGCCGAAGCAGCCAAAGGTTGTGACGCGATCGTATTCTCCGCTGGTTCAGGTGGACACACAGGAGCAGATAAAACATTGCTTGTCGATTTAGACGGTGCTGTAAAAGCAATGGAAGCTGCAGAAAAAGTCGGAATTAAACGATTTGTCATGGTGAGCTCGTTCCAAGCCCACAACCGTGAGAACTGGCCTGAAAACCTCAAACCTTATTATGTCGCCAAACATTATGCTGACCGTATGTTAATGAATAGCGGTTTAAATTATACGATTATTCGTCCTGGATATCTTCGTAATGAAAAAGGTACTGGGTTGGTTACTATAGCAGAAAACTTAAATGGTGGGAGCATTCCACGTGAAGATGTAGCAAGAACAATCGTTCAATCACTTGATGAACCAAATACGTATAAAAAAGCATTCGATTTAATGTCAGGGGATACAGAGATTGCTGAAGCGTTGAAATCGCTGCAATGAACCGTTCACTGGAAAGGAGAAATTGAAAATATGGGTTACCCATTTTATGCAATGGATTTTGCTTTCTATAACTCGATGGGCATTTATAGCTTTGAGACTCGGTGTGAAATGTTAAAAGAGATCGGGTATGACGCGACACATTTATCCGTCTGGCACGGAGAACGGTGGAGAGATGTAGAGAAGCTCAAAAACGTTAAGGAGAAATATGGCCTGGACGTCGCTGGCGTGTATGTTGTATTAGACCTTTCATTAGGTGAGGACCATCCAAGAAATACGGGCATTTTAAAAATGATGGAGATCATGGAGGGGTGCTCCACGGTCGAGCTGGCGATTCAATCTGTCGGACATCATATACGCCCTTCAGACCCTAAAGGGGACGACATCGCAGTGAAGTGGCTGGAAAAAGCACTGAAGATTGCTGAACGAAGAAACATTAATATTTTACTTTACACACACCTATCATTCTGGGTTGAACGCCATGAAGATGCAGTAAGACTTTGCAAGCGTCTCAATCATCCTAATCTCGGCATTGTATTTTGTGGCTACCATTGGTACGCAGTCGATGGAACAAATCTATCAGCTACGCTTAGAGCGGTATCCCCTTACTTGAAACAAGTGAACATTTCTGGCAGCCGCCGCGATCCACATGGTTTTGGGGGAGTGGCAACAATCGAGCCTTTGGACGTCGGGGAGTTAGATAATTTTGCGTTACTCGGGCAGTTAAAAAAGATAGGTTATAATGGAATGATTGGCTACCAAGGTTGGAGTGAAGGCGGCGACGCTTACAGTAAGCTAAGCCGTTCACTCAAAGCGTTCCGTGATATGGAACGTAGACTTGAGACACACCCGCATTGGGCTGATTTAAAATTAACTCCATAATAGAAAAAACCCGTGGTACTAGTTGAACAATAAAGTTCAACCAGCACCACGGGTTTTATTAAAGGAAAGTTTCGGGATATGGCGAATTATTCAATTCTGAAATTAGAATATGAGATAAAGATAAAACCTTAATAGCCTTACAATTTCAAACAAGGCGGTATTAAAGATGAATGGGTATGTGAACACAAAGTGAAACCACTGGCAAAATTATCTGTAACCCCGGAAGATTTTCCGTTTTTAGGAAAGGTGAAAGCAATGAATCCTCAGCACTCGTTCCTTGGATGGATGTTTATTCTTGAAAAAAGTAGGTTTGGAACAAATTAACATAAGGAGAAAGTGTATTATGCCATTCAGTTATGTATCCCATTTGTACTGTCCGAAGTGTAAACAAACATATGGCACAAATGAAAAGCATCAGCTATGCGAGTGCGGTTCGCCTCTGCTTGTTGCATACAAGCTTGACGAATTACGTGAAGACTTAACGCCTGAAATTATTGCAAACAGGGAGCCTAACATATGGCGGTACCACGAATTATTACCCGTAGAAAGTTCTGAGCATATCGTTTCTTTAGGGGAAGGCATGACTCCGCTTGTTCCTATGCCTCGACTTGGTAAAGACATGGATATCGAGCAGTTATATATGAAGGACGAAGGGATAATTCCGACGGGCACCTTTAAAGCGAGAGGAGCAGCTGTTGGCATATCAAAAGCAAAAGAACTGGGAGTCAAAAAGTTGGCTATGCCGACGAATGGAAATGCAGGAGCAGCATGGTCGCTTTATGCAGCAAGGGCAGGAATTCAGGTGACTGTTGTCATGCCAGCGGACGCTCCTGCGATTACAAGGAACGAATGCGCTATCGCTGGAGCCAATCTTTACTTGGTAAACGGTTTAATCAGCGATGCGGGAGCCATAGTCAGCAAAGCAATCCAGGAGCGAAATATGTATGACGCCTCCACGCTCAAAGAGCCTTACCGTATTGAGGGCAAGAAAACGATGGGATTGGAGATAGCGGAGCAATTCTCCTGGGAACTCCCTGATGTAATTTTATATCCGACCGGAGGAGGTGTCGGGCTAATAGGAATTTATAAGGCATTGAAAGAATTACAGGCTCTTGGATGGGTGCAAGGAAAGATGCCAAGGCTGGTGGCTGTACAGGCGCAAAATTGTGCTCCAATTGTAAAAGCCTGGAATGAAAAGAAACAGGTATCGGAATTCTGGCCAAACTCTTCGACTGTTGCTTTCGGGATTAATGTGCCGAAAGCTTTGGGGGACTTCCTCGTATTGGATGCTCTATATAAGACAGATGGGTGCGCGATTGCTGTAGAAGATGATGCCATCATTAATGAGCAACGAAACGTTGCTCGTCTCGAGGGGGCTTTTATTTGTCCGGAAGGAGCTGCTGCGTTTGTAGCTGCACGTCGTCTGCGCGAGAGGGGATGGATTCGCAAGGGAGAAAGAGTTGTCGTTCTTAATACGGGAATTGGATTGAAATATACGCATACCGTGGATATCGAGAGGCCAATTCTGCAACCAGGTGATCATTTACCTGAGGAGGAAAATTATTCTTAAATTAGTAAAGATAATTTGTAGTGCATATGGAACTCGATTCCTTCATAGTGATCAAGGATTGAAGGGGAATGTTTCTTCTACATTCCCCGCTTTTTTATGGGGGATTAGGACTGAAAGAAAGTTCTTGGCAAGTCATTGACTTCATATGCAACACGTATTCCGGACTCGATTGCACCTTGGATCCAACCGTGGGTAGTGGAGGTATGTTCGCCAGCAAAATGAACTCTTCCTTCGGGAGTGGAAATATAAGGAGATAGTTCTGTTGCCTGTTCTGGTTTAAACATCGTGAAAGCTCCAGCAGAATACGGATATCGAACCCAACTGTGGCTCGCTCCTGTTTCAAACTCACGATATACCTGTTTGCCATGAATGATGGCCAAGTTTTTTAATGCATATTCCAAACGATTTTCATCGCTCAAACTATCCCAAGGTATAGCATCATCCTCCCATGTATAACTGGCCAAAATAACGCCTGGTTCTGTTGTACCGAGGCCATGGCTCGGGTATTGAGTATACGTAATAGGAAGATCCGAAACGGTCTTCCCTCCATACATGCCTTCCTTTTCCCAAAACCGACTTTTAAATTGGATGCCGGTCTTCGTAGAGCCCGCATAGTGAAGTTCCCGGATTGCCTTCCATTTGTTGTAGGAAAAAGAGTCATATGGTTCAATCTCGACAAATTGTAAGACGGAAAAAGGAATGGTCACAATCGCAAGATCACCGGTGATTTGAAATGGCTCCAAGATTTTTGTATGGACAGAATGAATCGTTACTTGGTTGTTGTGCTGCACAATTTTCCTTACCTTTTGTCCGAACATGATATTCTCTTTCAATTGAGGGACAAATGCTTTAGGAAGTTGGTCGTTGCCGCCCGTAATTTCATAGAAGCGAATATTAGGGGTAAACAAGATCATTAGTTCACGCAACAGCTCCAGGAAAGAAAGCTCCACTAATCCTTCCAGTGAAAGAAGTACTTTGATCATATCGATGGCACCCGGAGATAATCTGACTCCAAACGGGTTGTATCTCAAATAAGCGTCCATCGAATATTTATCCAATTCTTTTATGACCAAAGGCCAATTTCTTCGCGGGTTTTGGTTGATAAAATCAGTCACGGGTTTTATTGCTAATTGAAGCAGCTCCGTAGCGGTTTTCCCCCTTTCATGCGGGGCTACCGGAAAGCCCAAAATGTCAGGGTTCTTTTCATATATCTTTAAACGAGTTTTGATTCCTCTAACATAAATAATGTCGTTAGGAGTCGTGTTGATAAAGCGATTAACCGGAAGGCGGAACTTTTGTATATATTCCAAAGTCAACAAATGAGTATGAGGAATACGCATCGCCCCCGCTTCAAGATACTGCCCATCTCGAAAGTTGGCCCGCAACGTATAGATCCGTCCTCCCACCCTTTCAGAAGCTTCAAGGATTGTCACCTGGTGCCCAGCTTGTTTAAGCAAAGAGGCCGCGACTAGTCCTGCCATACCTGCGCCAACGATGATGATCTTCTTAGGAATTTTGGTTTTTGGAAGCCCATTTCTGATGATCGAAATCATGTGATCAGTTGATAACTTAGGAAATACGTAATCTGACATGCTTTTCCTCCTCAGCAATGCTCATCCAACCGTGAGCTGACAAAAAGAAGTCTTATTGTCATCTTATTCAGCCAGAAAGTACAGTTATGCAAAAATGAAGCAGCATATAAGCTGCTTCTCTAGGTTCTGGTGCAACTATAAAACTTGGACATACGGATGCTGCTGCTCTCCAAACGGTGAATGCTTCAGGATTTTGATCAGCAGTTCATATAGCTTTATCTAAAAAATACATCGCAGGTGTGATCACTTCCATCATTGTAGTGCTGTCCTATTCTTCGTAGAGATTGCTTAATCATGCCGGCCTTTTTTGAAATGTGTTGACTTATGAGTCAATGGATTATATAATCAGATTGACTGATAAGTCAATTAATGCAAAGCCGCCCAAGGAGGGAAAGGTATGAAAGTTGTAGATATCAAGAATTTGACCAAGACTTATAAAAAGAACCGGGGAATTAAAAACCTTACATTTTCCATTGAGGAAGGAGAAATTTTTGGCTTTATCGGTCCGAACGGAGCAGGCAAGAGCACAACTATTCGAACACTGTTAAATTTCATTTATCCGACTAGCGGGAGTGCGACTATTTTCGGAAAGGATATCATCAAAGACTCAAAAGAAATAAGACAAAACGTGGGCTATTTGCCGTCTGAAGTCCATTGTTATGATGATATGAAGGTGGTCGACTTATTAAAATACTCAGCTGGCTTTTACAAAAAATTCAATTCGAAGAGAATGACCGAGCTGGCGGAAAGGCTTGACTTGGATCTTAATAGAAAAATTGAGGATCTTTCATTTGGTAATCGAAAAAAGGTTGGGATTATCCAGGCACTGTTGCATGAGCCAAAACTTCTTATTTTGGACGAACCGACAGGCGGACTCGATCCGCTGATGCAAAACACCTTTTTTGAACTTCTTGCAGAGGAAAGAGAGAAGGGGACAACGATCTTTTTCTCCTCCCATATTCTTTCTGAAGTGCAAAAGATGTGTGATCGGGTCGCCACTATTAAGGAAGGGGAACTTGTTAAAGTAGAAACGATTGAAAATCTTACGAAGAAAAATTTGAAATATATCACAATTACATTTGAACAATCAGAATCAATAGACTTCCATATAGAAGGAGTAGTGAAGAAAGAAGTAAAGGGAAATGAAATAACGCTGCTTTACAGCGGGGATATAAAGGCGCTTCTAGATAAATTGAATACCCTGCCGGTTCAGGATCTATTAATCGGAGAGCCGACTCTTGAAGAAGTATTTATGCATTACTATGAGAAGTGAGGGAGGGAT
>NZ_CM002692.1:2087379-2197379 GCF_000632515.1 Parageobacillus genomosp. 1 | reverse complement strand
GGGAAACAGCCCAGATCACCAGCTAAGGTCCCTAAGTGCACGTTAAGTGGAAAAGGATGTGGAGTTGCCCAGACAACCAGGATGTTGGCTTAGAAGCAGCCACCATTTAAAGAGTGCGTAATAGCTCACTGGTCGAGTGACTCTGCGCCGAAAATGTACCGGGGCTAAACGTGCCACCGAAGCTGTGGGATGACCGTTGGTCATCGGTAGGGGAGCGTTCTAAGGGCGTCGAAGCGAGACCGGAAGGACTCGTGGAGCGCTTAGAAGTGAGAATGCCGGTGTGAGTAGCGAAAACAGAGGTGAGAATCCTCTGCACCGAAAGCCTAAGGGTTCCTGAGGAAGGTTCGTCCGCTCAGGGTTAGTCGGGACCTAAGCCGAGGCCGAAAGGCGTAGGTGATGGGCAACAGGTAGAGATTCCTGTACCACCTCCTCACCGTTTGAGCGATGGGGGGACGCAGGAAGGTAGGGCGAGCAGGCTGCTGGAATAGCCTGTCCAAGCGGTTAGGCTGCCAGATAGGCAAATCCGTCTGGCGTGAAGGCGGAGCCGTGATGGCGAAGGGACCTTTGGTCCCGAAGTCCCCGATCCTACACTGCCAAGAAAAGCCTCTAGCGAGGTGAGAGGTGCCCGTACCGCAAACCGACACAGGTAGGCGAGGAGAGAATCCTAAGGTGCGCGGGAGAACTCTCGTTAAGGAACTCGGCAAAATGACCCCGTAACTTCGGGAGAAGGGGTGCTCTCTTGGGTGAATAGCCCGAGGGAGCCGCAGTGAAAAGGCCCAAGCGACTGTTTATCAAAAACACAGGTCTCTGCGAAGCCGAAAGGCGAAGTATAGGGGCTGACACCTGCCCGGTGCTGGAAGGTTAAGGGGAGCGCTTAGCGCAAGCGAAGGTGCGAACCGAAGCCCCAGTAAACGGCGGCCGTAACTATAACGGTCCTAAGGTAGCGAAATTCCTTGTCGGGTAAGTTCCGACCCGCACGAAAGGTGTAACGACTTGGGCACTGTCTCAACGAGAGACCCGGTGAAATCATACTACCTGTGAAGATGCAGGTTACCCGCGACAGGACGGAAAGACCCCGTGGAGCTTTACTGCAGCCTGATATGGAATTTTGGTATCGCTTGTACAGGATAGGTGGGAGCCTGGGAAGCCGGAGCGCCAGCTTCGGTGGAGGCGCCGGTGGGATACCACCCTGGCGGTATTGAAATTCTAACCCGCACCCCTTACCGGGGTGGGAGACAGTGTCAGGTGGGCAGTTTGACTGGGGCGGTCGCCTCCCAAAAGGTAACGGAGGCGCCCAAAGGTTCCCTCAGAATGGTTGGAAATCATTCGGAGAGTGCAAAGGCACAAGGGAGCTTGACTGCGAGACGGACAGGTCGAGCAGGGACGAAAGTCGGGCTTAGTGATCCGGTGGTTCCGTATGGAAGGGCCATCGCTCAACGGATAAAAGCTACCCCGGGGATAACAGGCTGATCTCCCCCAAGAGTCCACATCGACGGGGAGGTTTGGCACCTCGATGTCGGCTCATCGCATCCTGGGGCTGTAGTCGGTCCCAAGGGTTGGGCTGTTCGCCCATTAAAGCGGTACGCGAGCTGGGTTCAGAACGTCGTGAGACAGTTCGGTCCCTATCCGTCGCGGGCGTAGGAAATTTGAGAGGAGCTGTCCTTAGTACGAGAGGACCGGGATGGACGCACCGCTGGTGTACCAGTTGTCCCGCCAGGGGCACCGCTGGGTAGCTATGTGCGGAAGGGATAAGCGCTGAAAGCATCTAAGCGTGAAGCCCCCCTCAAGATGAGATTTCCCATCGCGTAAGCGAGTAAGATCCCTCGAAGATGACGAGGTCGATAGGTCCGAGGTGGAAGCGTGGCGACACGTGCAGCTGACGGATACTAATCGATCGAGGACTTAACCAAGAAAAGCGCAGGCGACTGGTTAGCCCCGCTGG
Source organism: Parageobacillus genomosp. 1 (assembly GCF_000632515.1). Taxonomy (GTDB): domain Bacteria; phylum Bacillota; class Bacilli; order Bacillales; family Anoxybacillaceae; genus Saccharococcus. Next base: position 2,195,437 of record NZ_CM002692.1, on the reverse strand, counting down.
GCGCTTGGAAGACCTGCGAGGAGGCTGTTGCCGCCACAGCAGGTCTGAAGCGACCCAAGGGGCTAGGAACCGGAGCTAGACATCAGAAAAGCGCAGACGCCCGCCTATCGGCGAGACGCGCTGGAGGGCCCGTGAGGAGGCTGTCGCCGCCGCAACGGGACCGAAGCGTCGCGAGCCGATGGCGTCCGGAGCTAGACAGCGCACAGTCACCCGGCTTCTTCCAAGCAAACGGTTATCTAGTTTTGAGGGAATGAACCAAATATCGCTATGTTATCATGCGGAAGTAGTTCAGTGGTAGAACACCACCTTGCCAAGGTGGGGGTCGCGGGTTCGAGTCCCGTCTTCCGCTTCATCGTTATTTTGCGCTCGTAGCTCAATTGGATAGAGCATCTGACTACGGATCAGAAGGTTAGGGGTTCGAATCCTCTCGAGCGCGTTTTCAGTAGTGAAAGTGGTTTTAATACATACATGCCAATGGATATCCAAGATTCCTAGTACATAGTTGCGAGATGAAAATTCGATAAAATTCTTTGGTTTTTCTACCTTTCCGTTTCTAGAATGAGGTTTAGGGGCATAGTTTTAGTGGTAGAACAGCGGTTTTCAAAACCTTAGGTGACGGTTCAATTCCTACTGCCCCTATATAAAGCGAACAATATTTTATGTTATCTTGTCTTTTGTGGCGGCATAGCCAAGTGGTAAGGCAGAGGTCTGCAAAACCTTCATCCCCGGTTCGAATCCGGGTGCCGCCTTCATGTTTCAACCGTGCGGGTGTAGTTTAGTGGCAAAACCTCAGCTTCCCAAGCTGATGTCGTGGGTTCGATTCCCATCACCCGCTTTCCTGTTTCCTATTAATATGTGTCCCAGTAGCTCAGCGACGAGCGATACATCCATGAATCCGCTCCGAGTTGTCCCGATGCATCTTACTTCTCTGAATTCGCTAGCAGAGGAAGGGGCAGCGAAGCTAAAGAGTGTATAACACCATGTCCCAGTAGCTCAGCTGGATAGAGCAGCGGCCTTCTAAGCCGTCGGTCGGGAGTTCGAATCTCTCCTGGGACGCTATGTAAAAGCCAGCCTTAACGGCTGGCTTTTTTGCAATTGTTAGAATGACATCATTTGTTGTTCTTTTTGCATCCGTTGTCTTTTCGACTTTTTGAAATGAAGCAGTTCGTAGACGACTGGGATCACCACAAGTGTTAACAGAGTGGCGACGCTTAGTCCCCCGATCACGACGACGGCAAGACTTGCGGAGACGAGGCTTCCTGTTTCCGTTTCCTTGAACAGTAAAGGCAGCATCGCGCAAATGGTTGCCACGGCGGTCATAAAAATTGGTCTCATCCTTGTTGTTGCCGCTTCGACAATTGCCTCGCGAATGGTCATCGACTGTTCGTTTTGCTTTACTCGATCTAGCAGCACAATTGCGTTTGTGACGACAATACCGATCAACATTAAGCCGCCAAGCAGCGCCGTGACCTCAACAGAAATGCCGCTGATTAACAAGCCTAAAACCGCTCCGACCGCCGCAAGAGGTAAAGAGAATAAGATGGCGATAGGGGCACGAATGGTTTTAAATGTAATCACCATAATTAAGAAGACAACCCCGATAGAGACGAGCATTGTCATAAATAAATCCGTGAAATCATCAGATTGTTGCGCGCTTGCCCCGCCTACGTATACATCTACGTCTTTAGGAAGCTTCATCCCTTCGCCAGGCTTTTCACCGAAAATCGCCTTGTTTATTTCTGATGAAATAACCGACAGCTTTTTCGGATTGACCTTTGCTGTTACTCGGATGTATTGATCCCCGTCTTTATGGAAAACGCTTGTCGGTTTTTCTGCTTTTTCTAACGAAGCGAGTTTTGCGACAGGGACGATTCCTGATGGAGTGGCAATTGGGATATTTTTTAGATCTTCCGCTGTTTTTGGTTCAAGAATAGGCTCTAGTAATACAGGAGCTTGTTGCTCATCCACTTTAATCGTGCCGATTGGCGTTTGATTTAACATCACTCCTAATTGCTGTGCCACTTGTTCCGTCTTTGCTTGGGAAGGATCGACGACTAAAGAGTAAACCGTCTTTTTCTCTTCTTCGTTCGTAACAACCGATTCAACACCGTCAATGTCCCGAATTTTTTCTTTTACTTTTGCGGCAGCTTTTTCAATGTCTTCTAACTGGTCACCCATGATGTCAATCGTAATTTCCGTTCCGCTTGCTCCCATCAGCGAAGAAGGATTCGCTTTTAACTCTGCGCCAGGGTATTTTTGTTTTTGTGTTTCTATTTTCTTAATAAATTTTTTGTCATCTGTACCGTCTTTTAAGATAACCATAATGAAAGCGGTTGTCGGCGGCCGAACATCGCCGTATTTCACGGCATCCGGTGTGTTTCCAAGCTGTGTATACGTATATTTAACCCCTTTTTGTTTTAGGACAAATTGCTCCAATTCGATCGTGCTCTCTTTTATTTTATCAATCGGTGTGTCATTCGGATAACTTAATGATATATCAATAAAATCGTTTTGCGATTTATCGACTGTTCCTTTCGGCATAACAAAATAAGCTGTAATGGAGCCAGCGAACATAACAAAGGACAAAAGGAGAACGACCCATTTATGGTTTAATGACCAAGTCAACAGCTTAGGGAAAAACGAAGTCTTTTTATGTTTCGGAAGCTTTTCTTTTTTCAGCAGCCCGGCACTCATGAGGGGAACGACGGTCAGTGCTACGATCAGTGAAGCTAATAAAGAATAAGTGACGGTAAGCGCGAATGGGAGTAAAAATTCTTGCAGTCCTCCGTTTACTAAACCGATCGGCAGGAACACGGCAACCGTTGTTAACGTCGATGAAGTAATTGCAGCTCCGACTTCTTTCGTTGCCTCAATAACCAACTCCGGGGAAATTTTTTCTGTCTGCATTCTTCGGAAAATATTCTCAATCACGACGATGCTGTCATCAACAAGACGACCGACGGCAACAGCTACGCCACCAAGCGTTAAAATGTTCAATGTAATTCCAGATAAAGCTAATAAAAATAATGTGAAGCATAAAGATAACGGAATGGAAACAATCGTAATCAATGTCGAGCGGACGTTTCTTAGAAACAGCATAATGACAATGGTAGCAAACAATGCGCCAAGCAACACTTCTTTCATCATGCTGTAGACGGAATGTTCGATCATGTCTGCGGTTGCGAAAATAACCGTTGCTTTAACATTATCGTATTTTTTATTAATTTCTTTTGCCATTTCTCTTACTTTCTTAGCTATACTTACGGCGTTGGAGCTGCCGTCTTTTGTTACAATGAAGACAAGACCGTCCTGACCATTAATGTGTGTAATGTTGTTGTTCGGTTTTTTTACTTCAATAGTCGAGATATCACCAAGCGTTGTGTTGGGAGCGATGATCAACTTCTTTAAATCTTTGAGATCATTCACATCCCCCATCACTTTAATATTGCTTGTTTTACCATCAATCGTTTTTTCGCCAACGGCTAACGCGATATTTTGCCCTTGAAGAGCGGTCATGACGTTTTGCAGAGCGACTTGCTTTTTCGCCATCGCTTCATTGTCCAGTTTTACAGAAACATAGGAGTCTGCTGTTCCGTATGTTTGGATGCTTGCTACTCCTTTAATGTCTTTGAAGTACGGGACAAGTTTTTCTTTAGCAAATTCGAGATTGCTTGGAGTAACTCCGTCATCAAAGGTAATGGCTACGTCAGCGACTGGAATCATGGAGGTGTTTAATTGGACAACGGTGGGCTTTGTTACGTTTGGTGGGAGCTTTACGTTGTCAAGTGCTTCTTGAATCGCCTGCTTTGCTTCTTTTTTATCAGTTTTTGGTTCAAAATAAACATCAATTTTCGAAAAACCGTCTCCGGTAGTGGAAAAAATGTTTCGCTTTCCTTCTACGGTGACAACGGCATTTTCAATTGGCTCAGTTACTTGATCTTCCATCGTATTAGAATCTACCCCTTGCCCCATCACCACAATAGAGATGAAGGGCTGATCAGCAGGAGGCAAAAATTCCATCGGCAACCGCATATAACTGACGATTCCCATGATGAGTACGAATGCTGCTATCAAAACGATAGCTGCTTTGTTACGAAAAGCCCATTTTGTGACAAAAGACATAAAAAAAATCATCCTTTCTTCATAGACTATTACTCATCATACCATATTTCTGCTAGAAAAATAATCATAAAATACTAAATTTTAATATTTATTTTATAGTCATTCCTTCCTCTAAACGGAATGAAGGCGGGAGAGGTTCATACGGAATTTTTAAGTATAGGTATGATATGGAGTTTCCACGTTTTTAAGTTGGTCCAATCTCGATTCATCAGCGGCTTTTCTAGATTTCGTGGTAATTATTTTTACATAAATTAATAGTTAATTTACCAATATATTAAAAAATTTTAACAATTATTCTGTTAAATAAGAGATAGGACATTTATTCTATCGCAAGGAGGATGACGATGATGAAAAAGAAAGGAATTGCTGTTGCTTTAGCTCTTGGGATGATGGTGCCGGCATTGCATCCCTCTCAAGCCGCGACAAAAGAAGTAAAGATTGAATCGATCTCGTTTAGCGGCTCGAGAGTGCCAACTACCGTTGAAGAAATGAGCAAACCATTTACCACAGCTTCCGTTGTTGTAAAATACACGGATGGAAAAACAAAAAAATTTCCGCTTACATATAAGCAGCTTTTTAAGACAACGGATACGTTTAAAATGTCCAATGGCGAAACTTTCCAAGCAGGTACACCGACGGATTATTATGGCGACCCAATTACAGACAAATCGGTAGATGGAAAACCTGTGCATTATGTATCTGATGCACCTGATGCGAACAGCTTGCTTCGTCCGATGAAAGATGGTTCGTTGTATCTTGTTTCTCATTATGAATATGATTCTCTAGACAACGCAGGAAATCCGGCATGGCGCCGCGTGCCAGCTTCAATGACGCTAACGAAACTTTATCAAAACATGAAAACAGGGGAGTTAAAGGTTTCCACTGTTGACAAAATTGACTTTTCCACGGTAAACGGTTTATGGGTGCCATGCAACGGCTCGTTAACACCTTGGAATACGCACTTAGGTTCAGAGGAATATGAGCCTGATGCCCGTTCATTTGAATTTGACACACCAGATAAGCTCAGTGAATCAACAGCTCATTTAAAAGATTTTGCAAAGCTATATTTTGATGACGAGAAAAAAGCAAATCCTTATTATTACGGATTTATTCCTGAAGTGATTGTTAGTTCTGACGGAATGACGCGCGTTGTGAAACATTATAGTACCGGACGCCGTTCCAATGAATTGATGGTCGTAATGCCGGATGAGCGCACCGCTTACTTTGGAGACGACGGTGAATATACAACGCTGTTTATGTACGTGGCTGATAAACCGCGTGATTTGTCTGCCGGCACCTTATATGCGGCGAAATTTACGCAAACAAGCGCAGAAAACGGCGGGGCGGGCAAGTTAGAATGGATTAAACTTGGACATGCTACGGATAAAGAAATTAAACGCATGATTGATAAAGGCATTAAATTCAGCGATATTTTTGAAGTGTCCGATGTGCCGAAAGAAGGTTTTATCCCTGTTAAGCAATACTCAGGACAGAATGCTAACTATGGCAAAGTAGAATACTTGAAACTGAAGCCAGGAATGGAAAAAGCTGCGGCATTCTTAGAGACGCGCCGTTACGCAGCGATGTTGGGAGCAACAAGCGAGTTCAATAAGATGGAAGGATTAGCAGTCAATGCGAAAGACAAAAAAGTATATGTAGCGATTTCTGATATTGGGAAAGGCATGGAGAAAAACAGCCAAGACCCGACGGACCACATTCAATTACCGAAAGTGAAAGCCGGTGCCGTTTATGAGTTAAGCTTAAAGCCAGGACAAAAGAATACAGCTGGTGAGCCGATTAACAGCGGATATGTAGCTGCTTCTATGAAGGCGATTCTTGTCGGCGAAGATTTGGCGAAGCCGGATGCTTACGGCAATAAAGCGAATGTGGATAAAATTGCCGGTCCGGACAACTTAAGCTTCTCCGAGGATTACCGCACATTGTTTATCGGGGAAGACAGCAGCCAACATATTAACAATTTTGTATGGGCGTATAACGTCGATACGAAACAGTTATCCCGCATTTTATCCGTTCCGGCTGGTGCGGAGGCAACGGGACTTCAAGCGGCCGATGACCGAAATGGATTTAGCTATATTATGAGCAATTTCCAGCATCCAGGGGACGAATTAGACAATTTTGCGCCGACAGCGGTAAACATCGATGATGTGAAAAAGGCTATCGACGCAACATATGGAATTAATCAAGCCGGTGCTGTTGGTTATATCCAAGGACTGCCGAACGTCGAAAAACTGCAGGAAGAATTAAAGAAGCAGCAAAAAGCTCAACAGAGCAAAAATAAAAGATAACAGAAAGTCTATCCCTGCACATAACCTGTCAAGTAGACAATGAAAAAAGGGTATATTAACTACGGCCTTTTCTCGATATTCAATCGGGGAAAGGCCGTTCAGTTTTTCTTGAAAACGATTGTGAGTGTAAAAATGAATATACTCTTAAATAGCCTGATACGCCTGTTCGATCGTTTTGGGTATACTAAATACATTTAAATCAAAATATCGAGGTTATGTTGAAATAATCACGGAAAAACCAAAAAATCGCTTTAAAAAGAAGCCAAATGAGGTAAATCGAAAGAATTCTCGGTAAACCCATCCAGCGCGAATCGAAGCTGCACTATTCTCCGAGGGATTGTGCAGCCTTTTTACATTTAAATCCAATTAATTACATAATTTAGTTTAAATTTTACACGATGATAAAAATCTGTATTATAAATGAAAACAATTTGAAACTTTATTGCAAAAGTAAGTCTGCTAGAATATTAAAGATGGAAACAAGAAAGTTTTAATAGGTATGTAAAATATACTGATTAAATATATAGGTCGGGTGATAGACATGGTGTTAGAGAATCAACTGATCAAAAAAACATTTTATGAAACATTGATGGAAGCGGATGAAAAAAATCCTGTCCGTGTGCTTGGAGAAGCTTTTCTTGCCGGGCGTGAAGAGGAGACAACTGACATTTCCACCATCCGTTTTGCCCAAGGAGAAGTATATTTTCATAACAAAGATTATGAAGCAGCTATTTTCAAATGGGAAAACGTTCATAATGATTTAGAACCGTGGGCGAAGAAAAATATAGCGGATTGTTTTTATGAACTAGGGCAATTATCAACAGCTGAAGAAATTTATAAATCCATTGATACGGAAAGCAGTGTCTTACAATCAGAAGTTGCACTGCAATTATTTTCGCTTTACATAGACCAAGGCAGGCTTGAAAATGCAGATCAAGTGATCAAAAAAGCAGTATCCTTTAATCCGGACTATCCAAACGTGACTAACATTGCTCGCGCCTTTTTCGAAAAACACAAGGATTGGAAGAGCGCAATTGAACTGGCAGTAAGTGAAGCGATCCGGACAGAGTCCCATCAATGGTTTGATATTTTAAAAACATACGCAGAACAAGGATTAACGAAAACCTTTGAACCGCATTATTTTTCAAAATGCTTAGTCGTGTTATACAGAGTGGATCAGGCAAGATTTGAACAGATCGTTCAGGCATTATGGAATGGTTACAAAAACGAGCATTCCTATTTTTCATGGCTGAGGGAATTTAACCATCTTTTCTTCAATTTGGATGCAAACCGGGAGCAGTCTTGGAAAGAGCTGTCAGGACTTTATCAGGAAACTTATTTCGAATTGATCGATGGAAAGTATTTAATTAAAGAACTACAGGAGATTATTCCAAATATCTTAACGAACTGGCTCAAAATAGCCGATGATTCTCATGCTTTATTTGCTTCTGCAGCAGTATTGGCATGGAGCGAGAAATTTCCATCCAGTATTAGTCCAGAGGTTGTCAATGATGCCGAAAATCTTATTTTCCATTCCCGCAATGAGACAGACGGTTTGGAGTACAGCCTTACATTATTCGATTCCATCGTAAAATGGGCGGAAGCGCAGCATGTTGATCCAGGCCACCGCTTCAGATGGATCATCCGAGAACTGGTTGATTTTGAAACACATCATTTAATGGTAGCCGGAACTTCTGGAAATGGAAAGTCTGCTTTTATCAATTCAGTCCTCGGAGAAAATATCCTAACTGCTCCGACATCTTCCGTTATTGTATTTAAGGGGGATGATGAGACGGAGATTAGAAAAATATCCGATGAAGAATTAACAACATTTTCAAGTTTCCATGAATTCCAGGAGGCAGCCGATAGACGGCTGAATAAGGCTTTTGACAATGCGATTATTGAGTTCTCTCTTCCATCGCGAATTTTGCAGGAAAACAGACTAGTTCTTATGGATACGCCGGGATTTAGCGACCATAATTGTTTGGAAGAAGCATTAAAATATTTGCATTTTGCCGACAGTTTATTATTTGTTCTTGATGCGAACGATCCTTTTAACGAAAAAGAACAAGAGATTTTAATGCAGATTCGGGAATATGCTCCTAATCTTCCAATTCATTTTCTGCTCAATAAAATCGATGAAATTTATGATGAACATGAAGCCGCCAAGATTATTGAAGATACTCGTTCGAGAGTTCGGGTATATGTTCCGCAGGCTAAAGTGTTTGCCTATTCATCACGTTTAAGAAGCAGAAAACAACAAAATGATCTGACAGGGTTCTTGAAAAACTTTAACCGACAAATTGCTGAAGAGGATCGAATTGAAAAAATATTAATCTTTATTCGTCGATTGATTGGGCATTTATTAGATAAATGGGTAGAAATGGAAAACAAATTGACCGATTCGATTAAATGGAACGAAGAAATGGCCACAAAGCTAAGTGGTGCCATCCATCAATTAACGGATTTGAAAGAAGAAAAAGCGCGAATTATCACGAGAACGTTCCATAAAGTCGTGGAGGAAATCAGATCGGATCTATCAGAAAATATTCCGAAAATTTTACGAGAAAGTTCTGATATGATTCGAGAAGACAGTGATTTCCGTAATATTCATCTTGTACTAAATGATGAGATGAACCGGAGAGTACATGCTTATGTAAATGATAAGGTCTTGCCAAAGCTTTATCGTTCTCTTCAGGAATGGATTGTTACGGCAAATGATGAACTGAATCACTGTCAATCTTTCCTAGATGAAATAAGCGAAGGGTTTAATGCGATGTATGGGGAAGAGCGGCTTAAGCTGAATTGCGACTTTAAAGTGCTTGATGACTGGCGTCGGGATGCAGACCGGATGACGAGCGGGGTGCAAATGGAGAAGGTAAATATTGTTCTCCGCCGCACACCGTATCAAATTTTATTGAAAAGTGCCGGCAAGCTATTTGGAGCTTTCCAGCAAAACAATGCGATGTTATATAACAAATACAAGCAGTTTGTTGAAAATCAGGATTATTTAGAGGTTGTTGAATCAATTGTGAACAAGTTGCTTCTGCAATTCGAATTATTTGAGAAATCACTGGAACGAGATATTTCGATCTTCTTCCGAAATCCGTTTGCCGTATTGAATCAAACGGTGGAAGAAACGAAAAAAGAAATCAATGAAAAAGAAGAAGAACTGGAAAAAATGAGATCGAATCCGGAAACGTACCGCGATCCGCTAACATTGTTTGAAGTAAAACTCCGTCAATACGAGTGGATTACCATTTCTACAAAAAGAGTTCTTCAAGTATAATGAGATTGAACGAAAAAATCGGTCCATGGGGCCGATTTTTTCGTTGTAAAAATGTTTTTTAAAAACAGTGAGGTGAGTAATTTTGTTACATATAAGAAACTTAGAAGAAAATGATTTTGAATTTTTATTGGATATGATGTATGAAGCTATTTATATTCCGCAAAATAAGCCACCCAAAGAGGAACTGCTAAATTCACCACATATTAAAAAATATCATGAAGGATGGGGGAGAAAAGGGGATAGAGCTTTAATTGCTTTTCGCGATAATCAGCCTGTTGGTGCTGCATGGTATCGCTTATTCAAAGAAAATCAAAAAGGATATGGATATGTTGATGATAATACTCCTGAACTCGGGATAGCTGTTATTGATGCTGAAAGAGGTAAAGGTATAGGTACTCTACTTATGAAAAAGTTATTTGAACAAGCTTTGAAAGATGGCTATACATCCGTATCTTTAAGTGTTGACCCAAATAACATTAAGGCTGTACAACTTTATAAGAAACTCGGATTTAAACAATGTGGTTCATCGGGAACATCTTGGACAATGGTATATAACATTAAATAAAAAAGGTTCAAGAGAAGTTTTTATCGAAATAAAAAAGGGGGGAGGGAATTTATATGAAAAATGATCAAGTAAGAACAGTATATGTAATATCAGGACCCGCTGGGATTGGTAAATCAACGATTTCAAAAGAACTGGCAAATAAATTAAGTCATAGTGCTTATATTTCTGGCGATTACATCAGTCATATGCACATTAATGGGCGGAAAAAACCTTGGGAAAGTAAAGAAGAACTCTCATTAATTTGGGATAATATTTTAAGCCTTGTTAGAAATTTTGTAAAATATGGGAATAATGTCGTGGTGGATTATGTTACCTTTCCTCAAGAAGCAATTTGGCTTTATGAAAATCTAAAGGATTTAAACGTAAGTGTTGTTTATGTAGTTTTATGGGCTGATAATGAAACGTTAATCAAAAGGGACGAAATGAGAAAACCAGAGCATAGAATGGGTGAACGCTGCTTAATTTTAGCTGATGAATTTAATGAATGTGGATTAGATAAAAAATATATTTTCGATACCAGTGAAAAAACTACTGATGATATTGATAATATCATTTATGAAATTATGAACAATCAAAAGTTTAAAATTAGTTAAACTCCCATGGAAGAACGAATTAACTTCCATCATCTGTGGTGAAGCTCGTTTCATGATTGGTTAGAGGGTGCTTTAACTGATATAGGTGTAGCATTGAATGAAATAATGATTTTATTTAGAAGTTGAGGAAATCTAAACGTCTTTTTCGTTTTCATGTACATGTGAAACTCTTTCAGCCACTCCCTACAAAAATTTCCGATGTGATTACACTTAACCGAAAAAGAAAAATAAGAACATTTTTGCTTGATGAATATACATTTCCATTGAAAATAAATAACGATGTAACAAAATGTGAATGCAAAAGTAATATCAGAACGATTGGGACACTCTTCAACCCACATCACATTGAATCAATATAGCCACGTCCTTCCAAGTATGCAGAAAGACGTGGCTAATAGGTTAGACAAACTGTTTAAATAAGCGGTAAACTTTGACTTTGTGACCAATACGTGACCACTAAGAGTGAATCAAAGCGGAAAGATATTATCACTTCCATTATTTCAATTCAAACGCCCAATTTCCGTTGCGGAAAATTGGTTCGCGCTTGCCATCTTTGGTGACACCGTCAATGTTTAATTCGGCAGAGCCAATCATAAAATCTACATGGGTGAGGCTATCGTTGACCCCATGTTTGTCGAGTTCTTCTTTGGACATGGCGGTGCCGTTTTGAATGTTCGTCGGATAGGCCTTTCCAAGCGCCAGGTGGCATGCGGCGTTTTCATCGAACAACGTGTTATAAAAAATTAGATTGGACATGGAAATTGGCGACTGATGCGGCACTAACGCGACTTCCCCTAAGCGGCGTGCGCCTTCATCCGTGTCTAATAAATGTTTTAATGTTTCGTTCCCTTTTTCCGCGGTAAAGTCGACGACTTTGCCATCTTTGAATGTCAAAGTAAATCCGTCGATCAAGTTGCCGTTATAATTAAGCGGTTTGGTATTGCGTACCTTGCCATTGACGCCGTCTTTATGCGGCATCGTAAACACTTCTTCTGTCGGGATGTTCGGGTTGAAACGAACGCCTTTCTGGCTGACGGTCGCACCGCCATGCCATACATGGTTTTCAACCAGTTCGATCGTTAAGTTTGTTCCCGGCGCTTCATAAATGAGCTGTTTATATTGTTTATTGTTTAAATAATCAACGATTTTGGCGAGTTGGTCGTTGTGCTGTTGCCACGCTTGGATCGGATCGTCCTGGTCGACGCGGGTAATGCGGAATATCGCCTCCCATAGCTTGTCGATCGCTTCTTCTTCGCTGAGGTCTGGAAATATTTTTTTCGCCCAAGCTGACGTTGGGACGGAAATAAGCGACCAGCAGTTTTGATCGGCCATTAGTGCGCTGCGATAGTTGCTTAATGCTTGAGATGCGGTTTTATTTGCCGTTGCGATCCGTTTTGGATCCACATCTTTCAATAAATCAGGATTTGGCGAATAAATCGATAAAAACGCTGCCCCTTCCTCGACAAGCTGTTCCATGCCTTTCGCCCGCCACATTGGATATTCCAAAAACGCTTCGTCGGGAGCATATTTGAATTTAATGTATGTAAGATCTTCGTCATTCCATTCGACATAGACGTGTTTGGCGCCGACTTCATATGCTTTTTTCGCGATTTTCCGCACGAGCGGCGCGGCTTCAAGCGGGGCGTTCACAAAAAGCGTTTGACCTTTTTGGACGTTGACGCCGACTTGAACAGCAAGCGCGGCATATTTTTCTAAATTTTGCTCCCAATTGCTCACGTTTTTCACTCCTCGCTTTTCATATTATTTATGTAGAATTTTATTATATATGAAGAACTCGGAACATTCAAATATTTGGATGAATTGGTATTGTTAAAAAGACGAGAAACAATTGGTCAGAAAGTATAAGACGAAGATACAACCATTGATGTTAGTTTAACGTTTTTCTCAAGAAGTTTTTCACTTCTAGATGGAATGTAGGTAGAAGAGGTTCATTCAATGAATTTCAACATTTTACTTTGTTTAAGAAAGAAACATAATGATTGTAGATGCGGAATAATTTGAATAATAACCATGTCTCGTTGGAGAAAAGGAAATCGAAATACTGCGTAGTCTATTTGGCATCGTCCTTACCGACGATGCGTCCAATAGACATCGGCCAGTATAGTCATTGTTGTGTGATGATTTATACTGGCTTTTTGTTTTGCCGTAATGAGTTTCGTTTACAAAAGGAGGGAGCATCGTCGCGAGTTAGTGCAACAAATGAGCGGAAGTAATGATAGGCAGACAGGTCTGATATGTCTATGAAGGGGGAGAAATTGGATGAAAACAGCGGATATTATCATTGTCGGCGGAGGAGTAATGGGATCGAGTGTAGCTTTCCATCTTCGGAAAATTGGCTTTGATGGCAGAATTGTTGTCTTTGAAAAAGATCCTTTGTACGAGTTCTCGTCTACGCCAAGAAGTGCGGGAGGAATTCGACAGTTGTACACAACGCCGATTAACATTCAATTAAGTCGATATAGCTTGCAAATATATAAGCAATTTCCTGAAACGATGGCGGTGGATGGCGAACCGGCGGAGATTCATTTTCGTCAAAACGGATATCTCTTTTTAGCTACAAAAGAAATGCTTCCATCGTTGAAAAAACAATGCTTGCTGCAAAACCAATACGGTGTTCCGTCACAGGTATTATCAGCCCAAGAGTTATTGGACATCATTCCCGAACTAAATATCAATGATTTAGCGGGCGGGCTTTATTGCCATGAAGATGGCTATTTAGATCCTTATTCGGTGATGCAAGGGTATAAGAAAAATGCGCAGCGATTAGGAGTGGAATATATTTATAAAGAGGTAGAAACGATCACCACCGATGAAAACAAAGTGAGCGGAGTTCGGCTCGTAGATGGAACCGTGTATCACTCTTCGATCGTGATCAACTGTGCTGGGGCATGGGGAGTATATCTTAGTGAAAAAATCGGCATTCCGTTACCGGTTCATCCGTTAAAACGACAGATTTTCCAATTTGATATAGCAACACCGTTAAAAAAGGAATTGCCGCTGACCATTGATCCAACCGGCGTGTATTTTCGCCATGAAGGAAGTAAAATTTTATCGGGCTTTTCCGAAGATACAAAGCCGGGAATTGATTTCACCGTGACACGTTCCTTGTTTTATGAACAAATGTGGCCGATTTTGGCGCATCGCATTCCAAACTTTGAAGCGGTGAAGGTAACAGCGGCGTGGGCAGGACTGTATAGCTTTAATACGGCAGACCATAACGCCATTATCGGAAAACACCCGTCACTTCATGGGTATTATATGGCGCTCGGATTTAGCGGGCATGGCATGCAACAGGCGCCGGGAGTCGGTATAGGATTGGCCGAATTAATTCATTACGGAAAGTACAAAACAATCGATCTCACACCTTTGCGTTTCGAACGATTCGCGGAAAATGACTTAGTGTTGGAAGATGCCGTTGTGTAAGAGCAAGTTTCCATAAGCAGAGGAACGGAGGATACGCAATGTTAGTGCTTGATGAAAAAGCAATGCTCGAAACCGTTTCGATGAACGATGTCATGGAAGCGATGAAGTGAGCTTACCGTCTCTATGAGAATAAACAGTACGAAATGCCGCTAAGAACTCAGCTCCAAGACAATGAAAACACATTTTTGTTAATGCCTTCGATTGCCCATCAATCGTTCAGTCTGAAAGTTGTAAGCGTTTTCCCTAATAATCAACAGCATCCTGTAACGCAAGGAATAGTTATATTAATAGACCGTCAAACCGGAAGCGCAAAAGCGTTACTCAAATGATTGCTTTTTCTAAAGTCGTCACGAACAAGGTGAACTATACTTTTCAATCGGATTGTCCGACTATCTTCAAGTCTACTGGTATGGCGCTGTTTGACCTTGCTGTTGCGGAAATGATGTATGAAAGTGCGATTGCCAAACAGACGGGCACGTACGTCCATTTGTAAACCAGTCATATTGATCCTGTGATTGGAATGATTGTCAGCACAATCATCGTGGTTAATTTTATCGTATGCAGGAGGATTTATAAGTGTTGTATGGACAGATATGGTTCAAAGCTTAATTTAGTCTTCTTTTCCCTGACAAACAGGAAACAGAGAAGGCAGCGGGAATGGTATAATATATGGCATAATATAAAAAATCACCTCCTTTCTTTCGGGGAAGGAGGTTAAAAAATGCTGAAAACCCTGAAGTTCGACTTAGTGTATTTGTGGGAAACCCTGCTATTAAAATTTATGAGAAAATGGGTTTTCATTCAAGAAACATTACTATGAGTTTACCATTGTAAAAGATAATGAGGCTGAACCTATCCTTTCAACTCCCAAAGAAGAACAAAATTTCTTCCTTAACCTGTGATGCCATGAAACGTGGCATAGATGACTAAAAAGAGAAAAGGGAAGGAGAAAATCACATGGAATACCGGATATATGAGGGATTTCCTCCGTATGACATACTTGAATCGGTCATGCATCTATATGAAACAATTTTTCAAACATCGTCGGAGAGTATTCGCAACAAAATGCAGAAAGTGGACAGACTGCTTGTTCTTGTCGCTTTGGATAACGGCAAAGTTGTTGGTTTCAAAGTGGGGTATGAACAAGATGCAAATGAGTTTTACAGCTGGATTGGCGGGGTCGACAGCGCGTATCGCCGGCAGGGAATTGGCTCGACATTAATGACGATGCAGCACGACTGGCTGAAACAGCACGGCTATTCGGTAGTGACGACAAAGACAAAGAATAAATGGCGGAACATGCTCATTTTAAATTTACGGCATGGATTTGATATCATCGGCACGTATACGGACGAAAAGGGAGAGCCGAAAATTATCTTAAAAAAACAGCTATAATGATTAAGCGAAACATTATTGTCGAAAAACTGCTGCGCCATCCCCATATACTTTGTTTTATCATAGTTATTATAGAAGAATACGGGAGTCTTGTTTATCACTCATCCATATGTTAGACCGTAATCGATCTATTCTTTCTATACCAAAAATAAGAGCACGGAGTCCTTAACGTTATTGTATGTAAAAAAGCTGTACGATTACCATTATTTATACGATAAAAATGTTATGTTAACAACACCGGAAGGAGAAAACACCATGACGCAAAAGAGCCAAAAGTTACTGCTTATTGACGGGATGGCGCTCTTATTTCGTTCGTTTTTTGCGACCGCACTTCATGGGAATTTTATGTTTACAAGTCAAGGAATTCCGACAAACGCGGTTTATGGATTTGTCAAGCACTTCATCGCTGCCGTTCATCATATAAAGCCAACACACGTTGTTTGCTGCTGGGATATGGGGAGCACGACGTTTCGAACGGAAATGTTTCCGATGTATAAGGCGAACCGAGGGGAGCCGCCATTAGAGCTTGTCCCGCAGTTTGAACTAGTAAAGCATGTTGTTTCCGCGTTTGATGTTCCGAACATTGGCGTACTGGGAGCGGAGGCGGATGATTGTATTGGCACGCTCACAAAGCAATGGAAAGACGAAATGGACATTGCCATTTTGACAGGGGATCAAGATTTGCTGCAGCTTCTTTCCGAAACGGTAACGGTATATTTGCTGGACAAAGGGATTGGCAATTATCATATTTATACGCTGGAGCGGTTTCGAAAGGAGATGGAAATCCTGCCATCACAATGGGTCGATGTCAAAGCGTTAATGGGCGACGCAAGCGACAACTATCCAGGGGTGCGCGGCATCGGCGAAAAAACAGCGCTAAAATTAGTGCGCCAGTACGGTTCGATTGAAGGAATTCTCGAACATCTTCCCCTTTTGACAAAGTCGCAGCGGCAAAAATTGCAAGAACATGAAGAGATGCTGCATCTTTCTAGAAAACTAGCAAAAATTTATTGCGATCTTCCGATAGCCCTGCGAATCGAGGAGGCGGAGTGGAACGTAGACAAAGAAAAAGTGGAGCAGGCTTTCCGCGCTTTAGAATTTAAGGGGTTGGGCCGCTTGTTGACATATAAGTAAAAGCCAGTCTGAAACTGGCTTTTACTTATATGTCATCTTATGTAACCACTGTTTTTCAGAATCCACATTTGCACCCACCGTTCCATCACTTCCTACCGTTTGCAGAATACGCCTTTTTTTGGCCAACGTATATCAATCCGCACCAGCGATTCCGGATATACGTTGCGGTTCACAAATCCTTCTTATTCTAATTCTTTTAGCCGCTCGGAAAGCAGGACGACTTGGCTGGTAGGATCGATTATTTTGGTTTCATCGTAAGTACTTTCCGCTCTATATACTCATTGTATTTTTGAATATAGAAAAAGTAGTTGTCAATAGACGAAAAGCCGTTATAGAGAATGTTGCGAATGTTGTAATAAATTTATTAACAAATTGTGAAATAGTGAGCAAAATCATTTCAGTTCCTGTAAAAAGTAGTACGATAAAAGTGTAAGGGACAATAAAAAATAAAAGGGGAGAGAGGATATGGTTAAATGGCTTCGCGAACATACGAGTGCCTCTGTCATCATGGTGCTGTTCCGTTTGTATCTCGGCTATGCTTGGATCACCGCAGGATGGCATAAAATAGTAGATGGATTTGACGCATCGGGATTTTTGAAAGGAGCCCTCGCTAAAGCAACAGGAGAACATCCAGCGGTGCAAAGCTGGTGGGCTGCCTTTATCGAACATTTCGCTTTGCCAAACGTTGGATTGTTTAACGTGTTAGTGCCTTGGGGAGAATTTCTAGTCGGCATCGCACTTATTCTCGGCATTTTCACAACGTTTGCAGCACTAATGGGCGCTGTCATGAACTTTGCGTTTATGTTCTCGGGAACGACGAGCACAAACCCGCAAATGGTATTGTTAACGGTGTTCATCCTTGTAGCGGGCGCCAACGCCGGCAGATATGGCCTTGACCATTGGGTCCTCCCTTACATTCGTCAGTTTACGCATAAAATTCACCGTCCACATCGTCCGGTAATATCTCATAAATAAATGTGGCTAACCTAATCTTAACCCAACGGCCGTGTACTTCTCTTTTCGGAAGTGTGCGGCCGTATTCAGTTATTAGAGGCATTTTTTATAGGAATGAACTTTTTGGTTACTTCATTGATTATGGAAAAAATGTTAAAAAAACTTTGTATCGCAGGGGTTATCCCATCCTTTCTTTATATTCTGACCACATTTTGACTTAGCAATGCTTTCAACTCCTCTTTTTCAAGAAATTTTTTTCTCCTCCTTGTTTTCTACACGTCCACAGTCTCTTTCTACTTGGGGCTTTTTGTATATTCAGTTGGGTTGGATTTAATTCGACTCTAATTCTACGGCTTTTCTTAAAAACCATTTTTCCAGTTATCACCTAATCCTTTTATTAAATATTAATTCTCAGAGTCTAAACAATACTAAATGATTAAACCAAAGGCTATTCATTTCCTGAGAAAAATGGTAATATTTTTTATTGAAATTCTGCATATTGGTGGTGTACATATGTTTTCATCGTTAAAACGATTCTTAATCGGCAGGCCGTTGAAATCAACCGAACTGGGAGAGCAAAAGTTGTGCAAATTAAAGGCATTAGCCGTTTTATCTTCGGATGCTCTGTCTTCGGTTGCGTACGGTACGGAACAGATTTTGCTGGTTCTTGCAACGATTGGAGCTATTGCATTTTGATATTCCATTCCTATTGCGATTGGCGTTCTTATTCTACTGGTGGCACTTATTTTATCGTATCGCCAAATCATTTACTCTTATCCGCATGGAGGCGGAGCTTACGTCGTTTCCAAAACGAACTTGGGTGTAAATCCGGGTCTCATTGCCGGAGGCTCTTTACTGGTCGACTATATTCTCACCGTGGCAGTAAGTGTGTCTGCGGGAACGGATGCCATTACATCGGCGTTTCCATCTTTGCATCCATACACAGTTGGCATTGCTATCACACTGGTTGTGTTGATCACTATTCTTAATCTGAGAGGCGTCACCGAATCCGCTACCGTTTTGGCCTATCCTGTTTATTTGTTTGTGTTGGCGCTCGTTATTCTCATTATTGTCGGGATTTTTCGTATTATTAATGGACAAGCACCGTCTACTTTACATACACCGATCGGTACTGCGGTGCCTGGAATTAACTTATTCTTGTTGCTGCGGGCATTTGCCTCTGGCTGCTCTGCGTTGACAGGGGTAGAAGCGATCTCCAACGCCGTTCCCAATTTTAAGGAGCCGGCGGCAAAAAATGCTGCCAAAACGTTAGTGATGATGGGGTTCATTCTCGCAGTTTTATTTACAGGAGTCACCTTTTTGGCATACTGGTATGGAATTGCTCCGAAAGCAGAAGAGACGGTTGTTTCCCAGCTCGCTTCCGAGGTGTTTGGAAGAGGCGTGATATATTACTTTATCCAAGGAACCACTGCCCTTATTTTAGTGCTGGCGGCCAATACGGGATTTTCTGCATTTCCTTTGCTGGCTTATAATATGGCATCCGATAAATACATGCCAAGAATGTATCTGATACGCGGCGACCGCTTAGGATATTCCAACGGAATCATCACGCTTGGTTTTGCCTCCATTTTGCTGATTATCGCTTTTAAAGGGCAAACGGAACAGCTCATTCCTTTGTATGCGGTTGGCGTATTCATTCCTTTCACGTTGTCTCAAACAGGAATGATTGTCAAATGGGTGCGCGAAAAACCAGCGGGGTGGGTCCCGAAGCTGCTTACGAACTTGCTGGGAGCGATCATAACACTAACCGTACTGTGCATTTTCTTTATTACAAAATTTGCTCAAGTATGGTCTGTGCTTGTATTTCTTCCGATCATCGTATTTATTTTTCATCAAATCCATAAGCACTATGATGCGGTGGCGGAACAACTGCGGGTCAATCCCAATAAGATTCCAGACAAAATAGAGGGAAATGTCGTCATTGTACCTGTTGCGGGAATCACAAAGGTAGTAGAGCAATCCTTAAATTACGCCCAGGCCATTGGCGATTATGTATTGGCGGTATATGTGGCATTTGACCGGGAAAGCATGGTCCGGATGGAAGAGAAGTGGGAGAAGTGGAGGCCGGATATTCGCCTTGTTACACTCATTTCTCATTATCGTGATCTGATCACACCAATTTCCAAGCTAGTGGATACCATTGAAAGCAAGGCAGAGGAAAGAAACTATACAGTAACGGTTTTGATTCCTCAATTTATACCGAAAAAGGGCTGGCATAACTTTTTGCATAACCAATCGAGCGTTTTGTTGAGATTGCACCTTCTATATAAGAAAAATGTGATTGTCTCCACAGTTCCTTATCGGCTTCAGAAGTAAATATTCAACTGTAAGCGGGGATGATCGCTGACGATCATCCCCGTTTTTATGCATAATATTACCGCTTCTCTTATCATCTGTCTTCCATATGGATCAATTAGCTAGGAACATGAAGTGTAGTCGAACGGCCAAGTTGTTTGTTATGAACGTTTCCGAACTATTGCTAAAATTCCGATTAAGGCTAAATAAACAAAATAACCGATCACTTGTAAACTTGTTGGCTTATCGGTGTAGCCTACTAATGCGTGCAACAGGTGGCCGGCGGCACTGTCACTGCTCAAGATGGAACTTGTATCCCATAAGGTTTCATTACCGAATGGTAGCCATCCGAGTTGCTGAAATTCTCCGATTCCACTTACTAAAAATCCTGCAGCAAATATGACAAGTAAAAAAGTTGAGAGATTGAAAAAGTATTCTACATTGATCTTTTTCCCAAGTGCATAGATTAAATAGCCAGTTACACTTCCGACTATAATCCCTAATACACCGAGTACTATATTTAGGACCGGGTTGGTTATTGACGTTAACGGAATCATAAACACGACCATCTCAAGCCCTTCTCGGAACACTGCTAAAAAGGTAAAGCCTACAATAGCAAACTTCGATCCCGTTTTGATTGCTGAATTTATCCTTGATTCGAGTTCTTCTTCTAGATTTTCGTTCTTTTTAATCGAGATTGCCATGTACGTTAACATACCAGATGCAAGCAAGTAGGATATACCTTCAATTTGCAATTCCAGGGGGGTACCTTCGTAATTGTGAATCGTCGAGTAAATTGCAACACCAGCGATGATTGATGCAATGATTGCTGCGAATACGCCTGTCCAAACGTCCCGGATACGATCACGCTGTCCGATTAAAATGAGATAGGTAGCCAAAATCGAACATAGCATCGAAGCTTCAAAAGCTTCACGGAAGAACATTAGAAAGGTTGCCACTTCCTCACCCCTTTCCTTTTTATATTAGCTACAGACCATGATTGGTGATGTTTCGTTATGAAATGGTTGCTGTAGCTTTGGTTTATAGTATGAAAAAAATTCGACATAGAAACGGACAAACTACCATGATCGACAGCACATTTTTAGAATAATAGGCATTGGTATTATGTTACAGAATCTAGCCGATTCATCCCATCGGCTTTAGCTATGGGACGAATCGGCTTCGAGCAAGGACTGATATGATCCCCTTATAGTAGACAGAAAAAGGAAGCCAATTATCTGTCTACTATGGAGGGGATTTTTCTATAGGGGAAATACGAAAAACATATGATGTAAAGTTTAAAAAGAAAGCTGTGGATTTATATTTGAAAGAGGGCATGGGCTATAAAACGGTGGCGAAAGAATTAGGGATTGATGATTTCATGGTACGTCGATGGGTGAAACGCTATGAACAGGAAGGAATGAAAGGGCTAGAGGAAAAACGAGAAAAGGTAAAAGGACCAGGCAGAGGAAGACCAGGAACTCGTCTAGAAGATCCTGAAACGAAAATCAAGCGTCTGAAGGCGGAAGTAGAGATGCTAAAAAAGCTCTTAAAGATGTGAAAGGGGGAATGGAAGCAGTACCAGCTCACAAGAAGTTCGCGATCATTCCACATTCAAAAATAGTAATTGGAAAAAATTACTTATCTCCCTTATGAATAAATAAGATTACCTCATCTAAAAATATTACCAACCTTACTAAAAAGGAGGAAACACAATGGCAAGAAGTAATAACAATCATTTAGTTCCGGGAGTAAAATCAGCAATAGAACAAATGAAATATGAAATTGCTCAAGAGTTTGGTGTAAATCTTGGGCCTGACACAACAGCACGTGCAAACGGCTCTGTTGGTGGAGAAATTACGAAGCGTTTGGTTGCGATGGCTCAACAACAATTAAGCAGTGGCAGATTCCAATAAGCATCAATCATCTTCCCACCTCGTAACGAGGGGGACTTTTTTCTTGTTAAAAAAAGACCTTCTCTCTTCTTTTAACATTTTTCGCGAGAAGTCTCCCTTCCTCTAAACGGAGTGAAGGAGGGAGAGGTTCATCGGGTTCCGTTTTGGAGTGCAAAACAGGCATTTGACACACAAAATGGCGTGCGAATTGGCCATCGATTCGGCACGCCATTTGTCTTTTTCAAATAAAGTCATTCACTTTGGCAGGAGAAAGTTTGAACTATCTCGAAGATGAGAAGATGAAAAGAATTTATAGAGAGTGTCAATGACATGCCAATTCAAGTGTCATTTCTTATGCCAATTTCCATGAGACGAGATACTCCATCCATTGCAAGATTCCTGAGATGTTTATATAGAAGAAGGGATGAGAAAAGATGAAATTGGTGGGACACAAAATCTATTTGCGATTTTTAAAGGATACAGATGCGGGTCCGTTGACAGAGATGCACCGTAGAAACCGGGAATTTTGGCAACGGTATACGCCAGATAGGACCGAGGAGTTCTATACGGAGGAATATCAGTTAAATCGAATCCAAACCAGCTTGGCGAAGATGGAAAGAGACGAGCAATACACATTCGGCATTTTCCTCGTCGGTACTGATGAGCTGATTGGCATCATTGAGTTGACAGAAGTGGTGCGTGGTCCTTTACAGACATGTTGGCTAGGCTATTATTTAGATCACTCGCACAACGGACACGGCTATACTACTGAAGCAGTGCGCCTGATCGTTGACTATGCCTTTGAGGTTCTCAAGTTACACAGAATCGAAGCAGGAGTCATGCCACATAACATCGGATCGATTCGAGTTTTGGAGAAGGCAGGATTCCATAAGGAGGGGCTTTCCAAGAAGAACGTGAAGATTAACGGAAGGTGGGAAGATCATTTCCACTTTGCTATCGTGAATCCAAATGATTCAGAATGACTAGGACGCCTCAATTTTCCTATTTTTTGTGACAAAAATGGCTGACCCCAAAATCGGATCAGCCATTTTTGATTATTAATTGGCCTGTTAAATTCCGGTGTTGGTTTTAGACCACACAAAGCCTTGTTCAACCATGGCACTTGTAGTTCAACAAATAACGGGAATAGGCATTTGAGCAATTCTCAAATCCTCATAAGAAGGGGGAATTACCAGAATCCAAATCCTGGTCCATAACCACCGCAGCCATATCCTCTCCCGAAACCACCAAAGCAACCACAGCCAACAAGGATTAATAAGATGAACAGGATGACGATCAATGCAAAGCCAGCACCTGCAAATCCTCCAGCACTCATTTAATGACACCTCCATTTATTTGCCTTCAGTTTATAATATAGGATTTTTTATCAGTTTGACTGGGCTTAAATCATTTTACGCGAATGTTTGATTATTTGTTATTGAATGATACTGCTCCGCTAGTTGAACAACCGCTGGAAAGCCAGAAGGTATCGAGTTCTCATGGTACTGTGCCATTCACACACATTTTTATTAGTTTTACGCATTGGCGAAGCCTCGAAATTGGCTTAAAATCAATGATTTAATATAAACCAATAGATAATTTCATTGATTATAAAACATAAATCGGTTATGATATAGACGAAATATTCAGAATGTTAATTTGTATAAAAAGTGAAAAAACATGCGAGCGGCGGTGATGAACAAATGGAATGTTTAACTGAAATTTTGTAAACGCTTACGATTTTTTTGTTACCACAACATACTGACTGGTTAGAATTTTAAAAGGATGGTGGGAAGATGGAGAAAACGCATTTTTACTGGCCGGGCAGCTTGCCAAAGCAATTGCGTTATTTGCTAGGTGAAAAACCGTTATATGAATATTTGCGCCACCGCGGCCTACATCAGGCAAATGATCCTGCTTATATTTTTTACGACCGTACGATCACGTGGGGAATGCTACTTGATCATGTCCACCGTTTCGCTCGCTATTTGCAAGAAAAAGGCGTGGAAAAAGGAAGCTATGTTGCGCTTTACATGCAAAACTGCCCGCAGTACATCATTGCCCACTTTGCGATTCAGCAGCTCGGCGGTATCGTCGTTCCGCTCAATCCAATGTACCGCGAGTCAGAGCTGGCTTATTTCTTTGCCGAAGTGCCGTTAACGGGAATTGTTGCCGGAGAAGAAGGATTTGCGCGCGTCAAGAACGCCGAGCAGCAAACCTCTCCGCTGTCCTTCATCGTCACTTGTCATTACGGCGATTATGCGGCTAAAGACGGCGATATCCCGCTTTGCGAGGAGCTGCTGCAGCCGAAACAACGCTGTGACGGCGCCGATGATTTTGCTTCCATCATGGACACCTATTCTCTATATGAAGATGCCGCACCACTAGATTTATGGAACGATGTCGGGCTGATCATTTTCACGTCTGGAACGACGGGGCGGCCAAAAGGGGCAATGTTGACGTATGGTAACGCGTTGTTTAAAACTGCCGCTTCAGCGCAAGCGAATCGGTTGACGGAAAAAGAGCGGCTGATGGCGCACTCGCCGCTGTGCCATATCGCCGGGATGGTGATGGGATTAAATACCCCTGTATATACGGGAAATCCATGCGTATTGTTTACGCGGTTTGACCCGCTCGCGACGATAAAAGCGATCGAGAAATATCGGATTACCGCGTGGTACAGCATCGCACCGATGAACGTCGCGATTTTGCAGGCGGCGGAAAGCGGCCGCTGCGATTTATCGAGCTTAAAGCGCAATTTAGTGACGAGTTTCGGCTTGCAAGTGACAAAAGAGTTAGCTGAGAAATGGGCGCGGACGACAGGCGGCTGCCTGCTGTACGAAGCGGCTTATGGCTTAAGCGAAACGCATACGTGCGATACGTTTATGCCGGAGGAAAAAGTGAAATTCGGTTCGTGCGGCATTCCAACGTATGATACGGAAATTCGTATCGTCGACCCGGAAACGAAGGTGGATCTTGGTCCAGAAAGATCGGGGGAAATCGTCGTCAAAAACCCTGGTGTGTTTAAAGGCTATTTCCGCCGCGAAGACGCGACGAATGAAACGTTGAGAGACGGATGGGTGTATACCGGAGATATTGGCTATTTGGATGAAGACGGCTATTTATTTTTCCAAGGGCGCCTCAAAGAAATGATCAAAGTTTCCGGCTACAGCGTCTTTCCGGAAGACGTAGAAGCGCTGTTGAACAAACATCCCGCTATCAAGCAGTGCGCGGTCATTGGCGTGCCCGATCCGGTCAAAGGGGAAGTGCCGAAGGCGTTTGTTGTCATCAAAGAAGATTATAAAGGAAAGATTGGCGCGCAGGACATTATTGAGTGGGCGAAAGCGCATATGGCCGCCTTCAAATACCCGCGCTATGTCGAACTGATCGAGCAATTGCCAACGACGACATCGGGAAAAGTACTGCGCAAATTGTTGAGGGAAGAACAGGAGAGATAACATGAGCGATCTTCGCCAATTGACGGAAGAACTGCTGGCAAGAAAAGAACGGGCGTTGCTTGGCGGTGGCATGGATAAAATCAACAGGCAGCACGAAAAAGGATTGTTGACGGCAAGAGAGCGAATTGCCATGTTGGTCGATGCAGGGACGTTCGTCGAGTTTGGCCAGCTCAATACATCGGATCAAAGCGGAATGGAGGAAAAAAGCTACGGAGACGGCCTTGTCGCCGGAATCGGTAAAGTGAACGGCCGCGCTGCCGTCATTGTAGCAGGGGATAAAACGGTATTGGCGGGGACGGAAGGAAACGTGCATATCCGCAAGTCAAGGAAAATGCATGAGTTTGCCGTACGTAATGGCCTGCCGATGTTTTTCCTGCATGAAGGCGGCGGACTGCGGATGCCGGACGGAATGGGATCAGACGGGATTAGCGAGAAACTGTTTCCACGCGAGCTGCTTACCCATCACCGCCAAGTGCCGACGATGGCTGCGATTTTAGGCGATAGTTACGGTGGACCAACATGGACTGCGGTAAGCTGCGATTTTGTCACCCAGCTGAAAGGAACTTGCATGGCGATCGCTGGGCCAAGAATGCTTGAGCTGGCGAACGGGCAGCGGGTGACGCCGGAAGAATTAGGCGGTGTGGACGTGCATTACCAATATACGGGGCAAATTGACGCCGACGGCGAGACAGAAGAAGAGTGCATCAAGCAACTAAAAACGTTTTTTGCCTATATGCCGCAAAACGGAAATGAACGTCCGCCGATGAGAAAAACGAACGACGATCCATACCGAATGGTGGACGAAGTATTTGCGATTTTGCCAGAAAAAAGCAGCCGCGTCTATGATATGCGCAAAATGATCGCCTGTCTTGTCGATGACGGCCAGTTCTTTGAGTATCAGAAAAAGTTTGGCAAGGCTTTGATAACGGCATTGGCCCATATGAACGGACATGTCGTCGGCATCATTGCCAATCAGCCGAACCAGTACGCCGGTGCGCCGGGTCCGCAAGAATGTCAAAAGGCGACGGAATTCATTTGCCTATGCGATTCGTATCATATTCCATTAATTTTTTTACACGATACGCCGGGCTTCCGCATCAGCACAGAAGCGGAAAAAGCGAAAATGGCGACGAAAATCATGGTTTGGAACCAGGCGCTGGCGTTGTCGACTGTTCCGAAAATCTCCATCGTCATTCGCAAAAGCATCGGCGCTGCTTACGGAAATATGTGCGGGCCGGGAATGGGCGCGGATGTCATTGTCGCTTGGCCGAGTGCGGAAATCAATTTCACCGGCCCGGAAGTCGGCATTAACGTCGTCTACGGCCGTGAGCTCGAAAAGGCGGAAAACCGCAAAGAGCTGCGCCAAGAGCTGTTAAAACATTGGTCGTTTGACAGCTCCCCTTATAAAGCAGCCGGTAAACATCTCATTGATGACGTGATCAATCCGGCAGAAACGAGAAAATTTCTTTGCCAGATGCTGGAGTTTTTGCTGACGTCGAAACGAGAGAAAAGCGAACGCCTGCTTGCCGCGTGGCCGACAGGATTTTAAAAGAAATGATAAACGCGCATGGCTGCATTTTCTAGATATGAGGTTCGTTTTTGGTTTCCATGTATAAACCCAACATTGGTCAAACAGCCTCCTGATCTGCATCGTCTTTTTGCTAGTTTAAGAGCGGGAATCACTCGCTCTTTTTTTCCTTTTATGGTATCATAAGGATAAATAAGTAGATATCAACAATTTGGAACAAGGAATCTATAAAGCTAGGAGAATGAACGTATGAACGTTCAAGGTTTTAGCCATGTGACCATCAATGTGAAGGATTTGGCTCGTTCGCTTCGTTTTTATGTGGATGTATTAGGGATGGAGCTCGTTCATCGTGGACGGAAGGATGCCTACTTAGAATGGGGAAGCGCGTGGATTTGCCTGCAAGAGCGTCCGGACATGGCAGAGCAGCGTCCGCAGATCGGCGTGGACCATGTGGCGTTTTTTATCGATGAACAGGATTTTGCAGAAGCGGTCGAACAACTAAAAGCGAACGATGTGACGATTGTCCGGGAACCGACCCGCCGCGGCCGCGGTCTTTCGGTCAACTTTCTTGATTCGGACGGTACGCAATTGGAATTGCATACGTCGACATTGGCGGAGCGAATGAAGGTATGGAAATAAGCGTGCGCAAACGGAATTTCCGTTATGTCATCTATGCGATTTTGCTGCACGCCTTGATGGACATCGCGCCTGCGCTATACCAAGCGGGCGTTGTCACGAATGTTTGGCTGATCGAAGCGGTGGTCTTTTTATTCGCCGTCGCGGCGTTTCTATTTACGCGTCGCATGAAAGAAACATTTGAGAGCGGGGGAGAAGGATGAAGATTCACGTCAAACGATTAGACCATGTGCAAATTTGCATTCCTTTCGGCGCCGAGGATGAGGCTCGCGCCTTTTACACTGATTTGCTCGGCTTTACGGAAATCGAAAAGCCGGACTCGTTAAAAGCGAACGGCGGTCTTTGGTATCAAGTCGGCGATATCGAGCTTCATATCGGCGTCGAAGACCGCGACGGTTACAACAGCAAAAGCCACCCTGCATTTGAAGTCGAAAACATCGATGAAGTGCGCCGCTACCTAGAAGAAAATGGCGTTCCGACCAAAGACGAAAAACCGATCCCAGGGGTGAAGCGGTTTTCGTTTCGCGATCCATTCCACAATCGGATTGAGTTTTTGTCGAAAAGATAGGTTGAAGGTAGTTTGCCACGGAATTTTCGTTAAGGTTTGTTTTTGCCATTTCACCTGCTTACTAGTGTGATGCACATATCTATCGACATGACCAAACGTGGTGATGAGCTAATTTTTCATTATAGAATAATAGTGGATTTTTCGGAAATTGTGCGAATGGCGCAGTGCGAGTTTTTATGCTGGCACGTATATATGAAATACATAAAAAGAGGTAAGTAAGGCGGTTGTTTTTTATCCGACAGTCTCTTTTCATCATTCACACGTATGTCATTCATACTTGCACGAAAATAACTTCCCTCCTGTACATGAAGCTTTTACCATTACAGAGAGGGAAGTTGATTTAATTCATTAAGGAAGATGAACCGTCTTTACATGCATTAGTTTCCAAAATATGGATTCTCCACTAGCTGTTACAAGTTCAATGATGTTGTTTTGTACTTGCTTAAGCAACCCAATTTTCATTGGATTATCCCCTAAATCAAATACGACTAACTGTCCTTCAAATTTTTTTAATTGTTCTTCTAACGACCTTTGTAGCGGAATGTTGGTTGGTTTCACTGGCAGCACTTCATTGCTTAGCGTGTATGGAGTAATGTTTGTCTGATAAGGGGTTAGCCATTTCAGATGGTTTAGAGAAATAAACATCGTCTTATACACTGGTGAATAGAAAACGAAGTAATCATTTAAAATAGCCGTAACATAGCCATGGATCGATTTATTTCCTGTCACATAAATTTGGACAAAGCGCCCCTTCGCGTTGATTAATGTTTTCCGATAAGAAATCGTGTCATTTTCATCAAAAGGTAATTCAGGGGTCACATTCCATAATTCCGTCTGTGGCTTCGTAGATACTCTGATGTTGTGAATGTGCAAATGAGGAATATATAAATATTCTTTTCCGTTATAAATCACAATAATATCTAATCCTACATCGACTAGTATTCCTGTCAACATTACCTTTCCTGAGACTTCCAGTTCTACTTGCTTTCCGATTAAAGAATGTAAGTTGTTCATTTTCTCCCTCCTTTCAACAGAATGAAGTCAAGTAGTAGATGCACAAATTAGTTTAACTTGTGCATCTACTAGAAAAATGATCTTCGTGTCAGCATCGAAGAATGACTGGCAATCGGTATTACAATGGCAATATTTATACATGCTGCAAGGGACGTATAACTATTTTTCAATCTCTTACGAAATATAGGGGCAAAATGATGGACAAGCGATTCAAAAGGAGCTGATGGCGAGAAATGATGATTTTTTATCCATTTGTAGAGAATAGGAAACGTTTTACCGTTTCGGATCCCAGATATAATCAATCGTTTTAACGATTGTTTCCTTAACGATTTTTTCTTTTGGAGAGCTTCTTTGACTTGTAAGCTGTTCTCTGCCCGATGTTCTGTCATATTTTACTTCATATTCTACTTTTTCTACTTTTGTCCGCTGTTCTCTGTCTGATGTTCTGTCGTCTTCTGCTTTTGCACGCTGTTCTCTGTCGGCTGTTCTGTCAACTTCTACAACGACTGTTTCCTGTGAAGAGCTTTTTTGACTTGTATGCTGTTCTCTGTCGGCTGTTCTGTCATATTTTATTTCATATTCTACTTTTGTCCGCTGTTCTTTGTCCGCTGTTTTGTTATCTTCTGCTTTGTTTGTCATATTCTCATCTTTGTTGCTCTCATTTTCAGCATTTTCATTATTTTGTTGCTGCTTCTGTTGTTGTTTGAGAAAGCCTTTTGTACCAATACTAATGCTTTTAATGTGATAAGGGTAAATCCGAATGACTTCATCATTGTTCACTAACGTATAATGTTCTCCTTCTTCTTGCACAAGAATTCCTTCTGCCGCTTCAGGACCGCCGCGGTTAATAGAGACCCATTTATAAGCAAAGTAATCAAATAACTCATAGAAATTTTGTGCACGGATGTCATCAAAATATTCATTAAGGATAGGGGAATTGCTGAGAGGCGTGCTTTGATCAATATTTTGATCGATATTTTGACTTCTATTTTGCACGCTTACACTTTTGATGTGAGTTGTATTGTAAAATACAATGCCGTCGTCTTCTGTTAAGAGACCCATATAATCACCAGCAACAAGGAGCACGATTCCTTTTTTAGATTCAGGACCACCTTGATTCACCTTGACCATGCTGCCGATCAAATTTTTTAATAGTTCTGTGAAATTATTCGCTGACACCAATTCTGGATGGTTATCAAAATCGATCGACCATTCAACAGAGTTAGCATTTGTATTTTCAGTGATGTTTTGGGCAAGTTTTAAGGTAGATTCAACAGAGTTAGTTGAATTTTTATCGATGCTTTGGATATGTTTTAAGTTAGCGATTAAATTTTCACTAATGCTTTGGACCTGTCTTAAGTTATTATAAATATTTTCACTGATGCTTTCGACGATGCTTTGAACATGTTTTAAGTTAGATTCAATAGAGTTAGCTTTTAAATTTTCACTAATGCTTTGGACATGTTTTAAGTTATAGTAAATAATTGCGTTGTCGTTTTTTGCATTGTTGTTTGCGTTGTTGTTTTTATTGTTGTTTGCTTTCTCTGGCATTAGTGCAACATAATCGGACTGAACATCTAAAAGCCTGCCTTCACAAGATTCTGGTCCCCCTCTGTATACTTTTACTTTTTTGCCCACTAACGATTTTAGATAAGCATTTGACTCCACTGCCTGACTATCCAATTGTTTTCTTATCATACATTTGTTCCTCCTTGTTATTTATCCATAATGGTTATTCGTAATGCATATATACGTATCCTATTAACCAAAAGTTATCCAACAATCGCCCAACATGAAAAAATTCCACTTTAGCCTATCTTATAGGAGGGTGGATAACTGGCTTTTTAAATAAGCGTTTCGTTTTTCGATGAACTCGTAAATCCATTCGGGCTCATCATCAAATTGTTCAATACGGTCATTTATATACGGATCATCGGGGACATGTGGCCGCAATTGCTGATAAAGTTCCTCCACTTTTGGCTTCATAAACTCCACCGTGAATTCATGATCTAATGTATGTTTCATGATGTCATAATACATTTTTCGGAAGCTTTCTATATCTAATAATCGAGCTGTTAACGTATTAAATCCTTTGATACGTACGTAATCATAATCCATTGGTTTTCCATTAATATCCCTTCCCCAAGTAGCGTCAAAATCCCACGGAATGATCTCGAATAGACCGGAGTCTGGATTGCGATATAGCGCGTAATTGTGAACGAAGCCGTCAAAATTTTGCGTGCAAACAACTCCTGCGAGCCAGCGCAAATATTTATTTACGTCCAAAATCTTTGATATGACAGATTCATACTCATATTTTGGTGTTGTATTTAATTTGAAAATGAATTCCTCCAGATATCGGTGATCCTCTAGAGTTCCCAGCTTCCTTTCATAGCCTGCATCTAAAGACGTTTTAGGGGTCTTGTCAAACGAACTAATCAGCGAAAAATTAGCGTCATCATCAACCGCGTAAAAAATGGGCCCTATTGGCAATTGACGTTTTTTTAAGAAAAATTCATCCACCGATTCTAATTGAAGATAAATTCCCTCATGTTTTCCATTGATGGATAAAAGAACGTGTTGAGAGGAAGGCGAAAGGACGCCAAGTGCCGAGAAAAAATCGAGGGAAAGTTTATTTCTCATGAGAGAAGGGTCTTTATATTCCGCGTTCAAGTGAAGTTCATGAACTCCATGAAAGAAATAAGGTTTATAAAACGAGATAAAATAGGATTTTTTCTTAAATTTTCGAATATGTGAGCCGCGATAGCTTATATCGATATGAAATTTTTTCTGATGAAATGTAAGCGTGGCAGGAACAGGTTCATCGTTCCAAATATCGCGGCGCAGATCCCGCAAATCATCAGGGTGGATATAAATCGCAAACAGAGGCAGCTGACTAGTTGGCATCTATTATCCATCGCCTCCTTTCTGATCATGTTCAATAAATCCTATGTGAATGGTAAGGCGCTTGTTACTCTAGGCATTTATCCATTTTTGTGAAAAACAGACAAGTGTCTAAGCAACATATAGTCGCACAACGTACATTGTTTATAGGCAAAGATAGATGACCACCAATTATCCTTACTCTATCTTTCCGAAAATGACATATATTAGGAGGTCAAAAAATGAGCGTTTATACTCAAGATGACATTCAAAAGGCTGTTAAAGAACTTGAGACGGAGGGCTTAGAGGACTTTTTATATCAAGAGCCGGTAGGCCGTAAACACAGCTCAGGCCGTAAGCACAGCTCAGGCCGTAAGCACAGCTCAGGCCATAAGCACAGCTCAGGCCGTAAGCACAGCTCGGGCCGCAAGCACAGCTCAGGCCGCAAGCACAGCTCAGGCCGTAAGCACAGCTCACACCGCACGAGCTGCTTCCGCCCTCGCAGAAAACGAAGATACTGGCATGACAGCAATATGCATACGTTATGGATAAAATGGTCAGATTAAATAACATGTTATGAACTGCTATATTTTTTTTCTAGTACAAAATAGGCGATGTAAAAAAGACATCGTCTATTTCTTTTTTAATAAACATTGTTCTAAATAAACAATTAAAAAAGAAAATTATTTGCTAAGCTACGTTGATTTTCCGAGGCAAAAATATTGCGAAATATTGTGTAGATTCAAGATATGTAGTTATAATGTAAACAAAATAATTTTTTTAGTTTACAATTGGGGGATGAGGATGAAAAATCATATTCAATCCGTACTTCATCAATTAGAACAAAAAACACAAAAGCGCATGTTGAAAAATGTATCCTCTTCGGACGGCGCGTGGATCGTCATGAACGGACAAAAGATGTTAAATTTAGCATCGAATAATTATTTAGGACTAGCGGGCGACGAACGATTGATTGAAGCGGGATGTCAAGCAATGCGTACATACGGAGCGGGAGCCACCGCTTCGCGTCTTATTGTCGGCAATTATGAACTATATACGAGAGCCGAAGAAGCGTTAAAAAAATGGAAAAAGGCAGAAGCAGCGCTCATTTTCAATAGTGGATATACAGCTAATCTAGGCATCATCACGTCCCTGATCGGCCGCGATGATATTGTGTTTAGCGACTGGCTCAATCATGCCAGCATTATTGATGGCATCAGACTAAGCGGGGCAGAACGGTATCGTTATTATCATAACGACCTCGATCATTTAGAGTCATTGTTAAAACAAGCATCTCCGCATAAACGAAAATTGATTGTCACCGATTCGATTTTCAGCATGGATGGAGACATGGCACTTTTAGAAGGATTAGTGACGTTGAAAAAACGTTACAATACCATACTGATGGTCGATGAAGCGCATAGCAGCGGCATTTATGGAGAAAGAGGAGAAGGTCTCGTTCACCATCTTCATTTGCAAGACGAGGTCGACATCCAAATGGGCACCTTCAGCAAGGCGCTAGGATGTTTTGGAGCTTATGTCACGGGAGAACAGTGGCTCATTGATTACTTGATGAATACAATGCGCAGCTTTATTTTTACGACCGCTTTGCCTCCAGCTGTTCTTGGTGCAATTGAAAAATCGATTGAGATTGTTCAAAAAGAACATGTAAGAAGGCAAACGTTGCAAGATCATAGTCATTATTTCCGCACTGAGCTCCAAAAGTTAGGATTTAATATTGGAAAAAGCACGACACACATCGTTCCGATCATCATTGGCTCGAATGAGCAAACGGTTCAAATGAGCGAGCGGCTTCAAGAACACGGAATCGCCGCGGTAGCGATCCGGCCGCCAACCGTTCCCGAAGGCACGTCCCGCATCCGCTTCTCTCTTTCTTCCTCTTTGACGAAGGAAGAATTAGACTGGG
Organism: Parageobacillus genomosp. 1; assembly: GCF_000632515.1. Classification (GTDB taxonomy): domain Bacteria; phylum Bacillota; class Bacilli; order Bacillales; family Anoxybacillaceae; genus Saccharococcus. Next base: position 2,161,410 of record NZ_CM002692.1, on the reverse strand, counting down.
CGCTGGAGCGGATTGCGAAAGTAGGAAGAGAAATGGGATTGATCGTATGAACCTCTCCCACCTACACTCTGTTTAGAGGTGGGAGACTTCTCGGTAAATATGTTAAAATGAACCACACCCCCCCTCGATGCATTCCCTTTCTAGCGTAACATTGAGGCGGGGAAGTTGACTTGTCCTGTTTATTCCTACAACTTTTGACCGATAGGATGGTCATACGAATAGTCGATCAAAGTTACACCCGCGCTCCGATGTCGGATGTTGTTTGATTTTCTATAATCAATACAAACAAGACAGAGGAGCGTGAGAAAATGTTGCTCATCAATGATGTCATTCATAAAATGATTTTTGATTTGGAAAAGAGACCAGACATGAAAGTCAAGAACAATCGTCAATTAAACCGCTAAACAGACAATGTTTGGCGGTTTTTTTACATATTGAACATATTGTCGGCCATACTAACAACAGGTGATGGCGGATGTACACAAAATCGGAATTAGAACAATTTGTCGAACAAGCAAAACAGTATGCGCGCCATGGCAAAGTCGCTAATTACATTCCCGCCCTTGGCAAGGCGAATCCAAACGATTTGTCGATCGCTATTTGCACGCCCGACGGCAATGTCATCGACGCGGGGGATACGACTCATAAAGTGACGCTGCAAAGCATTTCGAAAATTATTGCCCTCGCTCTTGTCCTAATGGACCGCGGGGAAAAAGAAGTGTTCAAAAAAGTAGGAATGGAGCCGACGGGAGATCCGTTTAATTCCATCGCCAAACTTGAGGAAGTGCAGCCGGCAAAGCCACTCAATCCAATGATCAACGCCGGGGCGCTCGCGGTGACGCATATGATTGTCGGCGCTTCGGTCGAGGAGCGGTTCGAGCGGCTTTTGCAGTTTGTCCGGAAGCTGGCGGGAAATCCGGCTATCTCGTATTCGGAAGAAGTGGCCCAGTCCGAATTTGAAACGGCGTATTTGAATCGTTCATTATGTTATTTTCTCAAGCAGCATGGTATTATCAATGAAGATGTCGAAGAGCTGATGGACCTTTACACGAAACAATGCGCGATCGAAATGACGTGCGTCGACCTAGCGCGCATCGGCCTTGTGTTCGCGATGGACGGGCGCGACCCGCTCACAGAGGAACAAATTATGCCGCTTGATGTCGCCCGCATTTGCAAAACGTTTATGGTCACGTGCGGCATGTACAACGCCTCCGGCGAATTTGCGATTAAAATCGGCATTCCAGCTAAAAGCGGAGTCTCAGGCGGCATCCTCGCCGCTGTGCCTGGGCGGTGCGGCATCGGCATTTTCGGTCCGGCGTTGGATGAGAAAGGCAACAGCATCACCGGTATGAAATTGTTAGAGTTACTATCAAAAACATATTCCTTAAGCATCTTTTAAAAAGGAGGAAACAAAGAATGAAATCATTTACTGTGCAATTTCATCGCGAAGATCAAATGGAAAACATGACTGTTCAAAAATTAAACGAACAAGACTTTGAAAAAGTGACAGAAGGCGGGGTAAGACATTTATTTGATTTGGATACGAACATCGGCTATTTCGTCTTTTTTGACGCCGAGGACGCAGAGGGAAACGTTTCGTATCTCGTCTTGCAGTACGAAGAGGACAACGAGGACCCAAGCGCGTGCTACGGATTTGAGCTGAAAGATTTTTACGAATTCATCGCACTTTACTTAAATGATCTTGAATTTGGAGATGAGGAAAGCGACGAAGAAGAATACGGTCCAATTCACCATTTGGCCCATCTTCTTTATCATGTTGTGGAAGAAGGAAATTCGATTGAAGTGTAACAAAGCGATCCTGGATCATGTGTGATCCAGGATTTATATTATCCGCTTTTTGCACGTTTCGACACTGCCTTTCACCAGCCGCAGCTTATGCCTGTCGACGATCCAATTATTTAGCACTTCGTTGGCAAAAGTTTTTATCGAAGGCGATTGATTTCCTAAAAAGGCTGCTTTTCAAAGAGGAATTGCCAAATATGTGGTGGGCGTAAAGCAAAAAAGGAAGGTGGCGAGGAGGTCTCCGTCTCTCTTTGCCACCTTATTATTGTAACTGGCGTCATATCGCTTGCTTCTCATATTTTTCAACATTTCCTTTCAATAGTTTCAACTCCTGCCCATCGATGCTTAAATCAATCAGCACCCCATTGAAAATATCTTCATTCGTCTTTTTATCATTCGACTGCAAATATCGTACGCGATACCACTTGCGGCCGTATTGAAAATACATATATAGCCCTTTTGCAAAGTCAAACCAAAACTTAACCCGTTCCCCGTTCACTGTTTTCCAGACGTAGCCCCATGAACGTCCTTGGCGGAAATTGGTCATTTTCGGCCTGCTGGAATTGATCGCTTTGTAATACAGTCTATTTTTTACATCGTACAGTACCATCGTTTACCGCGCCTCCATTTTGGTAGTTCTAGTATATGTATAGCAAAAGAAAGAAAAGTTAGACTTGTTTTCGATGATTGGCCATGAAAAATAGAAAACAGCGGATTGATTTCCCCTCACTTCCCCCTTGGTGAAAGTGAAGGTCTTCACTCTCGTTCATGATAAAAAGCTGAATCGAAAGAACGCGGTCAATGTGTTGATGTATATGGAGAAAGGTTCCGAAATACGAACGCATTAAGGTAAAGGCATCCGAGGCAAGCGGAACAGAGCTAGCTCTTAAATTGAAGGCGGTAACCTAACGTTTGGCTCTTTTTAGCAGTGAATCCTTAGAAATGAAAGGACTCCTTTCTGGCAATGAATAGGTGGGTGTACCATCTTCGTTAGAAAGGAGCCCTTTATGTGTTGAGTGGTGCTAGGTAGAAATCGGTTTAAGTGATGTAGCTGCCATTAAAGAAGCTGTCATGAACACTAGCTTGATGACTGTTCCCTTTTGTTGATTAGCGTCATCAGCATACGCACGAAAAACGAGAGGATAAAGATGGTTATAAACGAATACATCCCCGTCCATCCATGGTACTCAATTAAATCCGTATACTTTTCACAAAGAACCTCAAGAGCTGTCAAAGCAGCAGTATATAATGCGCATTGCACAATAATGCCCAGAAGGCGGGAATGATAAGAGGTTTGATAAAAATACACACACATAATAGGATACAGAAAATATTCAAAAAGAATGCTCGTTTCGAAATATTGGCTTAAAAACCTTACAGGGTATTCAACCAATTTTTCTCCTACAACAATAACGCCAAAAAATGAGGAAAAATAGGCTTTCAATAAGAACACTAAAACCGTGTCTTTGATTAGCGGTTTTCTCAGACTAAAACAAAATAAGACAATGCCAATCATCAGCAATGCCCATAAAAAGATTCTGTCCATGGATTCATCCATCTCCTATGATTGATTTGCATATCGTTTAGTATGCCCAAGGGAAAATGAAATATTAAAAATGCCGCTTTAGCACTGATTTTGTCGTTCCACTAACTGTCAGCACCAATAGACAAAAGATGCGCTTATTGATCTCTAAATACGATCATGCCGCAAATCATCGGAATGATCATTAACATGGCGACGGTTAGAGTAGGTATCGGCAGCCGGTTTGCGAATATTGTGCTAATCTCTCCTAGAAAACCGCCTATAATAAAAGGAATGGCGGTTTTTGTCTTGTCCGCGTTCGGTTTTGCGTGATACCATGCGTCCCATACGCAATAAGCATAAAATCCAGGGTAAAATAACAAGTATCCAAAATTGGCCGTCTCGACAGCCTGTTGATGTAATCCGTTAAAATCAAGGTGAATGGCTTCGTTTATTTTTCCAAATGCATTATTAAAAAGTTCAAGTATCAAAAGGAAGACACCTTTTATAAACTGACCATTATATATTTGCCCGAATCCAGGCATCAGCATTGAAAATAAAGCGGCAATATTCCTCATCGTATGTATCACCTTTCGTTTTTTGCCAGCGGAAATAATCATCGTTTGTTACTTATATTTCCTTATGAGCGTGTTCAGTATGCATATGATGTTTCGGTTTGGATACAAATTTTTTTCATTCATGGATACCGCGTTGTCCGAAGTGCTTAACCAGGCGTGCTGATAATACTCATGTTTTTCTAACACTATAGAGCATCATCGCGTATCTACTTCCTTGCTGTTGATCTATTACGTGTATAGAATTAGGATGGTGGAAGATTAGACTTGTTTTTTGTCATGATTTAGTAAGAAAATTTGTTTAGATGATATTTCATATTGAACTGCTGCATTATACATCGCAAGGAGAGTGAATATGAAGGATGTCTGGATTCATCGTGGTAACTGAAGCCTCAAAGCGCTATTATATTACGAAGATCAATATCTTCACATTGAAGCTGAAGGATTTGAAGAGGATGACACGATCAAGTTCAGCGGCTGTTTTAGAAAAGATTTATACAAAGCAGCTTATCGACAAAGTCGGCAAGTTGATTTTGTTATGAGGTGAGGTGTAAATTTCCACTTTATCTCATCACAAATCGCATAAATGGAATTAAATAAACTGATAACACTAAAGCATAAAGCAGGTGAGTGTAATGGCAAAAGTTGTACCGGATCACATACAATTCCGAACGGATGGAGAAAGATTTTTAACAGATATATTAAAAGAACACCTAGATGATTTATGGACTATTTATTATGAACCAGTTATTAATGGAAGGCAGCCAGACTTAGTATTATTTCATGAATATCATGGCGTTATTATATTAGAAGTAAAGGATTATCATCGAAATATTATTACAGAAATTAATCCAGACTTTTGGAAAATATATATAGATGGAAGGACTGTAAGTGTAAAGTCCCCGATTAAACAAGTCATTGAATATCGAAATGAATTGATAACGTTATTATCTCAACATAAAGAACTTGTTGAAGAAAATGGTATATTCCAAGGCAAGCTAAAATTCCCTGTTGCGACTGCCTGCGTTTTTATAAATTTAACATTAGATGATATAGAGGATCTGGGAATTGATAAAATTATTCCAAAAGATCGATTATTATGTAAAGAAGATTTGCAAACCAGGGAAACTTTATATCGAAAGATGAACCAAATAGCAGAGCGTTTATTTGTGATTAACGGCTTATCAGAGAAGGAAATAAATATTATAAAGAATTGTATTTACCCTATTATGAAACAAAATATGAATAGTGTAGAGGCGAATCAATCAGTTAATAATGTAATAAAATCTATAAGCTCAAATATAAAATTTGTTTCATTTACTCATTATGTAGATGAGCTTTATTATGTCATTGACAAAACTAACCATCTTATTCGAATGGGTGCAGCAAAGGCAATTGCTATTACTTATCCTATAAATCGTTTTCTTAGAGTAGGAACTTTAGAACAATTTATTTGTGATTCCCTAAAAAAACGAGGTCTTTTTGAAAAGAGTGAAAGATTTTCGGTTCATGTATCGGATATAAAAAATATAAATGATGACATTACTTTGGATTATTTATTTGTAGTGGATATTAATTCCATTCAATCCTCCTTGCATTATCAACAGTTCGAGTACATTATAAAGAAATACAGTGAGATAGGAGAGACAAGTATTATATTAACTGCTAACAAAAAGTCAGCATTAACAGAAAAATTGAAAAATCGATTAGCGGACCGCTAATCGATTTTCAACCAATTTTGATAACAAATTTTGCTTTTAGGGCAGCTTTGCGAACCAACGAAAACGAGTTTTTCCTTGGCGCGTGTTAGGGCAACATATAATACTCGTAGTTCCTCTGAGTAGGTTTGATATTGATTTAACTGAACCGCTTCCTCATAATCTTTGGAAATGATTTTTGCACCGGATTGTGAGTAATATTTTTGATAAGAAAATTCTAATGTAAGCTTGTTTCGGTGGTACAGGATTTCAGGATTCAATGACTGCTGACTGATGTTTTGGTCTAGGTTTGGCAAAATGACAATAGGAAATTCTAGACCTTTCGCTTTATGGATTGTCATTAATGTAACATAAGTATCATGGTCTGTTTCTGCAACATCTGCCTGTGGTTCATCTTTTTCAGATTGAATCATTGCGGAAAGCCAATTTATAAATTGCTGTAATGTAATATTTTCGTTAAAACTTAAATTTCGTGCTAGTTGTTTGAGTTTCATTAAATTTGCATATACCCGCTTAGGATAAGTTTTATGCGCTTCCGTAAATTTATAAATAAAATCAAGCGTTTGGGCTGGCGTGAATTTTTGGATAAATGGTTTTATTTTCTCAGAAAGTTTTGTTAGTTTTTCTACATCGTGATTGATAAAAATAGTATTCATCGCTTCCCAAAAATATTTCTCAAGTGTTGGGGTATGCAAGTATTGCATAATTTTTAATGAGTCAATGATTTCTTTTTGGCTGTAAAAGTCGCCGCTGCCAATTATTTTAAAGGGAATTTGACGTTTCGTGAACTCATCTACAAATGATTTCATTTCGAAATTTTTTCTAAATAATAAACAATAATTCTTGGCGTCATTATTTTTTAACTGTTCCTGCAGCCACTCTGATACCTTTTTTGCTTGCGACTCATCTTGGCTACACCAAATCCATTCGTATACTTTGGAAAAATCAATTTCGCAATTCTCTTCTCTGGGTTTTAATGGCTCCTGATAAAAAATATACTTTTTATTTTCTCTAATGTTGCTAAATATTGTATTAACGAATACAACAAGAGATGGCTGTGACCGCCAATTCGTAGATAACGTTAATACAGTACCATTTTCTGCAATCCATTTTTCAATTTTCGAATACGACTCCGTATCCGCTCCGCGAAACTCGTATATCGATTGTTTCAAATCTCCGACGACAAATAATGAGGGAGCATTCTCAGAGTCGTCACAGATTAACTTAATCATTTCTGATTGGTATAAGGAAGTGTCTTGAAATTCGTCAATAAAGATATGTTTATATTTTCTTTGAATTCTTTGTAATAAATCTCTGTCTTCTTTAAGAATTCTGTAGCAATATTCAAGAAGATCGTCAATATCTAAAGAATTGTACTTAAGAAGAAAATAGTATTCATGGACTTGTTTCAAGAGATCAACCAATTCGATTTTTAGTCTGCGTTGCATCCGATCTTCCAAGTTTGCATAACGTTTTGTACAGGACAGAACAGTATCGATATCTAATCCTTTAGTACGTAGAAGTTCGTACGATTTAAGAATAATTTCCCTTAGTTTATGGACAGGCATGATGTTCAAATGTTCGATTGCTTCACCTTTTTCCTTTTTTTGCTGAATCCAATTTTCTAAGACTTCATCAATTGCATTTTTATGCGAATCTGTTCTGATTTGAAAATTAGGATTGAACAGTATATGGTTTCCGCAATAAGGACCAGCTTCGTTGAGAATACTCTTGCAAAATTTATGAATAGTAGATATTTGACAAGAATTTAGTAATTCAAGTTCATACCTGAATCGCTTTTTTTCCTGATCAGATGAGCAGTTTTTCCATTTGCGATAGAGATGTTTTTTTAGACGAGATTGTAATTCTTCAGTTGCTTTATTGGTAAAAGTAATGATCGCCATCTCTCTCATTGATAAGGAAGAGTCATCTTCAATTAATCTTATGATTCTTCGAGTCAAAACTTCTGTTTTTCCTGTTCCTGCCCCCGCTTTAACAAGAATTTTTTTATTATTTGCGTTAATGACAGCTAGTTGTTCATCAGTCAGCCTCATTTTTGTTAACTCCTCTTTTCTTTGCAGGCATTTTCGAATGCACAGTAGCGACAATGTGCTCCAGGCGTTTTTGGAAAATCGCCTGAGGCGATTTTTTTCGCGTAATATAATAATGATTGTTGGGCAACTTTCTCTTTTCGACAAAAGTTACTTAGTAGATTGAAATAGTCATTTTTTATATCCTTTAATCTTTGCTGCTCTTCATAAGTATCGTTTGAGTAAAATGACAGTATTTTTTTCATATTCCTTATGGAATAGTAATGTGTAATGGTTGGATAAGTGACTTGCAACTGCCTTTCCCCATAGAATATATAGTTACCAATTTTTATGCTATGCTGTTGTGATTTTATAGATAACTTTGCCCGTTTATAGTCTGTCTGAGATAAAATATGGTCTAGGAGACTTAACAAATGGAACTCCGTACGCATTTTTACATCTTCCCAATATCGCTGACTAATTGGAAAGAGCTTACCTATTTCTGTTTCTGCCTCATCGATTATTTCAGGTAAAGAACGTTTTATTTTTTCTACATTTTCTATTGAAACATTTGGAAATTTATTGACTAAATTGACCACTGCTTTTTCATATAAACACGATACAGCATAGTTTTGAATATGAAACATAGACGAATATACATATTCATGAGAAAGACTTTTTTCATAATAAAATCTTCTTGGACAAAATTGATAGATAGCAATATCTTCTATTGTAATGATTTCATTTTCTTTCAAAGGTGACAGTGAAGGATTACTTGGTTTTAATGTTTTATCATCAGAATCACCGCTTCCTTCGAATAAAAGATCCGCAGCCATTAATAAATCTTCGATATTTTCTTTAGTGTTTTCATCACTTTCTTCAATTCCAAACGCCTTTGCGATATCATACAAATAATGTGAAGGTGACAATTCAATACCATTATCAAATCTAGGATAAGAAATATATATGGCACGTTCTGTTGCACTAAGGGCAGTATAAAAATGGTATATAGAACGATCGAGATAATAATGGAGTAAGGCTGTATCATTAGCAAAATTTTGTACGGTAGTTTTATTTAAAATTTTGCGTTCAATATCTATAGTAACCGGCCATTTATGTGTGATAGATTCCGGATACATATTTTGGGTGAAACGAGTAAGAAAAATATAGTCATATTGTTGGAATTCTACGTTGTTAGGACCTGTTACGAGAATTTTTTCTGGTTGGATAGTTCCTTTTTCTAACGTTTCGTATTGTTTGTCATTTAAAATGGCATGAATTCTTCTTGCAAATTCATAGCGGCTAATTAAAAGATGTTGGTGTATTGATAATTCATTGGCAATGTTGGAAAGACGTTCGCTTATTTCCTTTTCAATTTCGTTTGTGTACAGAGATTTTTGGAAATAATCAATTAGATGATTCATATGGTCTTTAAACGTCATATCATGAACGGAAAAAAGGTCTGTACTTATTTTCTGAATAGCATTAATCGTATTTTTCAAATTATATAATATGTCTTTGCTAATATAGTAGAGAGGATGCGATGTGAGATCCTCAGTCAGTTGATCTTTGGCAATAATTAATTGCTCTATCTTATCGAACCAATCAGAAAATAATTTACAGTCTTCAAAAAAAGATTGTAATTTCGTAACAGGATTAAGAAGTTCTTCTGTGTTTTTAATTAATCCTGAATCTAATAATTCAAATAACATATTGAAGTCAAAAATATGGTTGAGACCTAGTGCTTCGATACGGTCATCGATGTAAATTTTAAATAAATTAGAAATGGCTCTTCCGTGAGGAAGTTGTATCAAGGAACGTTCTGGAACTTCCATAGCGAGACCGTATATTTCTGCCAGTTCTCGGACTACAGGTCGTAGTTCCATGGGATTTGGAGTGATAATAGCAATCTTATTGGCTTTGGCTGCTCTTTGTTGAATTAATCGCGTAATGCGTTCTACAACACGGTCTAATTCTTCTTCTTCGGAAGTAAAGCGCCCAATTTGTACGGAACGGTCATCAATTTCCTCAATTTTGGAATAAAAGATAGATTTAGATAATTTTTGTGCCACATTATGTGCGATTTTTTCTGATTTGATAGAGATCCATTCAGAAACAGGAGTAAAGTTGGAATACGTTGTCTTAATTGCTTCAAAGGCAGGATGTTTTTCTTGGTCTAAATCAACAGGTAGAAAACATTTTATTTTTTTATTTAGAGACTGGAACCGGCTAATGAGCATTTGATGTTTCGGTAAAATAGGCAAAAAGGCACCATCTAACAAAAGCATATCAATATCATTGAAATTATATTCTTGAAGTAATTTAACGGATGCTTGACCATAATCCATCATGTTATTCTGAGAAAGCTCTTGTAAATAGTGCTCATACAAATCACAAATTGACTGCCATGATTTTGTGAAGTCTAAGTTTCGTATTTCTTCGATCGACAGTCCTGTTTGAGAAAATGTCAAGAAACAATCAGAAATATCTGGGATTGCCGATTTCCATGCAATGTTGTTAGAAAAAGAGTGTTTCTGTAGAATCCGCTCAATAATTACTGTTGATTCTCGCTTTGATAAAACTGGAAGATCGCTGCTTTTAATAAGTTCTAAAAGGAATTGATCCATTTCATATAAGCCAATGGAACGTTTGCGTAATCTTTGTGCAATTTGGTCAATGTCATCTTGTATGTCAACAAATTGATCCATATATCTTATCTTATAGAATTGTAATCTTCGGCGATACAAAATGAGAGTAGGCACAATATGTAGTACTTTTTTACCACTATAAAAATCAACGTGCTCTTTCAACCATTGTTCTACATCTTTTGTATTTGGAGTGCATAATATTTCCAAGTTCATCCCACCTGTATATATTTTCTAGTTTTTATAGTATAATATAAAAATAAAAATAGGCAATATGAATTATTTCCATTTCGGAGGGGATAACATTGCATAAAGAGGAAGAAAAACTTCTTGAAGATATATGTAAAAAGTATGAACTAAATCCGTCCTACTTAAAACAATTATTCAAAATTGAAAAAGAATATGCTGACCGAAACATGGATACAAGAAGAGGAATTTATAAGGACATTAAAAGTAAAATTGATGAATGGACTAAGTAGGAGGGATTTTCATGATCTTTGAATACATAAAGTTTAAAAACTATCGTCCGTATTATGGTGAACAGATACTATATTTTCGAGACCGAAGTAAAAACAAATTTTCCATCCATAAAAAAAATATAGTCCTTATAGGAGGGCTAAATGGTCACGGAAAAACATCATTAATTAATTCTATTTTTATTTGCTTTTATGGACGAAGAAAATTCAAACCGAAAGAATACGCTGAGTTAATGAGAAATGCGGTAAATAAAAAACATATTGCTGAGGGTGGAAATGAAGGTTCTGTGGAATTAGCTTTCACCGATGAAACTGGCACATATGCCATTGAAGTTACCTTTAACCATACACAACTCACAGAAACGCGCAAAGTATATGAATTAAATGAGGATTTACAAAGGGTTAGAGAAATTGTTACAACTGGACAAGCCTTTTATGATTTTATTGACCAACGCATTCCAATGGATGTATCACAATTTTTTATTTTTGATGCTGAGAAAATTCGTGATTTAGTTGGGGAACAGGACCGTGCTGAAACAATCCACGCAATTCAGAAGGTTGTATCATTAGTGCTATACAACCAACTATTAAAAGACTTAGATCACATCTCAAATGAATTAACACGAGACTTACGAAAACAAGTAAAAGATGCGGATATCGAAGCTTTATTAGATCGTCTAGAGGAAATTAATGAAAAATTAGATCGATACGAAGAAGAAGAAAATCAAGTAAATGAACAAGTGGTAATTTTAAGCGAAAAAGAATCAGAGTTACAACGTGAACGCAGACAGATCATTTCTCATTCTAGTGCAACAAAACAACAGCTTAGCCGCTGGATTGGAGAATACGAAGAGAAACTAAAACAATATAAAAGCTTTTTCAAAAAATTTAAGGAAAAAGACTTACAACAACTTGTTTTATTGCCAGCGATTCGTAAGTTAAAGCAAAATATTAAAAGAGAAAAGGAATATTTAGAAGCCAAATATCGCGAGGAGTTAAAATTTACTCCATATGATAATTTTATTGTTAAGCTTTTAGATATAACTATTGACCCACCGCTAACAGAAAAACAAAAAATACAGTTGAAATTAAAAGGTAAAGAAATTTGGGCGCAATTAAATAATATTCAGAGAAATGTTCTTAAAGAAGAAGTTAAAGTGATTCATGATCTATCAAACAAAGATTATCAAACGCTGGCTAGTTATCCTGAAGCGAAGTCAAGAGATATTAAGTCAATCATAGAAGAAATGCAAAAGGCAGAAGAGATGTTACGAAAGTATCAAGCACAATTAGATGATGCACCCGATGAAATTGATACATCAGAAATCGATGAAAAAATTAAAGAATGTAATCAGCAATTGGGGGAACTTCGTGCAAGAAGAAAACAATTATTTACGCTTATTCGCCAACTGCGTGATGAACACGCTCGAATCCAACGAGAAATTACCGAAAAAGAGCGAGTTAAAAGTGAACTTGGTCCAATCGAAGAAAAAATCAGCTTAATCAATCGAATCCGCGATGCTACGCAAGAATTCATTGACCAAGTGACGTTGTTAAAAGCAAGACGACTGAAATTAGAGGTAGAAACGATCATAGAGCAAATGTTCCGTAAGAATGAGTTTGGCGAAGTAACGTTCCACCCAGAAAAATTTACGTTGACAATTTATAACCAAGAAGGAAAAGAAATCGATTTAATGTCACGCTCAGAGGGTGAAAAGCAGTTAATTGCTCTTGCGATGATTTGGGCACTTACGAAAGTATCTGGAACACAAATTCCATTTGTAATTGATACACCGCTTGCTCGTCTAGACAGTATTCATAGGGCTAATCTTGTACATCATTACTTTACTAAATTAAGCGATCAAGTCATTATTTTATCAACGGATACCGAAATTACCAAAGATTTCTACGAAGAGTTAGCTCCATTTATTGAAAAATCATACTTATTAACTTATGATGAACAAGAAAAGTATACAAAAATTGAAGAAGGTTACTTCTTTGAGAAGGTGACAAATCCATGGCTGGCGTAAAGTTATCAAAAAAAGGGTATCAAATTCTCGAGCGGGCAATGACTGAGTTAGAAATGGAACGCCCAGAGGTGCTTCGACTAGCATTTGCCAAGGGTTTAACGGAATCAGAAACAATTCAAGAAATCAAAAGGGAACATTCAAACTTTGAGTTTCCGACTAGTGTTATCGCAAAAGGTGATGAAGCGTTATTAGTTAAACATTTAATTATCGATAAGGTACAAACACAAATTGATGAAACGAAATTGGACAAGCTTATTCTCAGCTGTGTTGAGCAAGGGCTTGAGATTATGGAACAAGAGATGAATGAACTCTCAAATGCTGATAGTTATTTGCTTTATTTGGTACAGAAACACGGGAAGTAAAGGGCTACTTAACTTGATGCTAATCCCCCTAATATTTAGGATATAGAATTCATTTTTGTTACAGATCTTCCAATAATAAAACCGGTCAAAATGACCGGTTTAACTATTTATAAGACAGGTTGAAGTAGTAGCAGAAGGTAATTATCTAGACTGCTCATATTTTTAATTTCGTCGTGCATAACTCGTAGCCCATAATCAATAAAACGAGCTAGATAATCATCAATTTGCTTAGAGTCTTCAATAGTTTGACCAAGCTTTTCAAAAATTAAATGTTTAAATAATAAATAATCATCTCCAGAAATAACTCCATCCGGAATAACAAACCCTTTTTTATCTTCTAACTCAGGGGGGATGGCATCTTTACATGATATATATCCTTTAGCAAATGCGATTTTTAGAACAGCAGGTCTATCATTATCGAGTTCTAAAGCAACCATTGCTTCAGACAGATACTCAGTTGCTGCGGTAGACAAACTTACTTTTCTATTAGCCATTTCTTCACCCTCTATACAAAATCGAAGTAGCCTTCTTTTACTTCTGTATATTTTAATTCCTGATTGTATTCTAAATGGTATCCTCTTACCATATAACGTTGTACATAATCCATATATTCAGAAGTTACTTCCGTATCAGTTGAAAGGATAATAACTTGATCACTAAGCATGTTAAAGTAATATTTAATAAGATGGTTGCGATGAATACTATCTAAACGACCAAGCGGAGTATCGATTACAAACGGTAAAGGAAGACCGGCTGTTTTTGTTAGTGCCCAGATAAATGATAAAGCAATAATTTGCATTTCTCCAGCGGAACGATCCTTTAAACGCACCGGCTGACCTTTATCGTTATAAATTTTAATAATATAATGCTGTTGATCAAATTCAACATCAAAAAATTCTTGGTCTTTACGGATCAGTTTTTCTAAAATATTTTGGAATTCAAATTTTATTCTAGAGGCTTTTAAATCAGTAATTTCTTTAACAAATTCATCAGCTGCCTGAATCATATTTGAAACAATAGTGTATTGTTTACTTATTTCGGACATATCTTTTTTAGCATCTTCTAAACGTGTTAATATGTTGCGGGCATTTGTGATCTCATCTTTATATTTACGTATGTGCATGCGATATTTCTTTAATTTTGCCTCTAAGTCCCAAATTTCTTTTTGTATGTTTGAAATCATTTTATCATCTTCTGATGTATCGATTGGATCTGGAGCGTTTTTTAGATTTTCTTCTTCTTCTTTAAGTAATTTTTCTAGTCTAAGCTTCTCATTGATTAAGTTTTTAATATCATAATGTGTTGTTGTATTAAAGCGAAGAATTTTTGTTCTGTCATTTGGAGAAATATCATGGATAATGTTTCTCTCTGGTAATTCTTCTTGTTCTATATTATGAACTTTGATCCAAGTAGGTTTACCTATTGTTTTTAGTTGTTCAATTTGCGATTCACTTAAAGGTGGTACGATTTTAGACCAGTTAATTTCATTAAAGAATTTTTCATAAGGTACGAATTGGCGTTCGAGCTTCAATTTATTTTCTAGATATTGTTTTTCTTCTGTTAAGGTTTTTTGTAGCTTTTTAATAGAATTAGAGAGAAGAACTTTTACTATGTCAGATGAACGAAATTTTTTGAGATCGCGATTTATTTGCTCAAGCTTTGCTTCGTAGCTAGCTATTCGTTTTTGGATTTGTACATTAGATTCAGTATTTTGGGCAAGCTTTTGTCTTCTAGCGATTGTTAGCTCACTTTTTTCTTTTTCTAATTCTGCTATGCGTGGAGTAATTTCATTTATTTTTTGTTGAGCTAGATGAAGCTTTTCTTGATATTCGGTAATTCTATTTAATAAATCCTTTATTTCTTTATCGGAAACCGATTTCTTTAGTTTATTTTCTAAATTAGATTGAATTTTTCGTAAATCCGTTACTAGTTGTTTATATACTTCTAGCGACACAATACGCTGGATCGCATTTTTCATTTCGCTTGTGTCCTGACGTTCGATTAATCGTTTGACTTCTTCACCATCAAAGATAAAGAAAGGAGCGACTTCAAAGGGAATTCGTCTGTTAATAAATTCATTATACTCTTCATCAGTCATGTAAGATTCCCGTTTTTCATTCTTTTGCTTATCATAAACAAGGACCTTTCGGTTTTCATTAATCAGCCTCTTGTTATGGTCAAAACTCCATGTCACTACGATTTGTACTTCTTCTTGTTCGGTTTCAAATGATAAGGAGACTGAACAGTCACGTCCACCCTCATTGAAATAATGGTTATTGATAGAGCTAGTGAATAGTTCATTGTATTCTTGATCGGATATTCCTTGTTTACCATATAGTACGTAATAAATAGCTTTTAAAATGGTTGTTTTACCAGCCCCATTCAGTCCTCCAATTAAAATTAGATTTTTTTTATAAGGGGGTTTTTGTTCTCTTGGAATGGACAGGTCAATAACTTGCTTCCCATAATATATTTTATAGTTATTTAAAACTAACTCTTTAAAATGCATGATGATCCCCCACTTATATATGCTTTGCCCAAAGTTCGATATTTTTCATTAGCTCTCCTCTGCATGCGTTGCTTTGTGAAGAAGATTTTTGGTTATATTCCTTTTCAATTAATAACAAAATTCTTAAATGATCCGGATTGACGTTATATTTATCACAAATTTTTTTTAGAATTGCTTCTTCATCCCGATTTAACTGGTTCATCAGTCCCCAACCTTTCTAAGCTAAATATGGGTGAACAATCTATAATTTTTACTGTATATTTTATTATAATGGAAATAGATAAATTTTTGAATAAATGGAGGAAAAGGTTTCGTGAAGCTGCTCTACACCCCCTACTCATCTAACGTGGAAGATTACTTGATTAATCATGTTAAAGAACAAATAAAGAATAATCCGAATTATCAATTATTGCACTTAACACCGACGTTAATTTTAAGTACGCGAAGAAAGCAAAAATATCGCTACTATCTTGAATTGAGAAATAATAGCGGTGTTTTATGGAAAAATCATATAAAACTTAATGAGTTTCACCACTGGCTACGTGAACATGTTTATAGTAATTGTTTAGATTTCCCTATTTCTAAAAGTGAAAGCCATGTTTTGATACGCCGAGCTATTCGAGAGTGTTTTCCAAATCAAATAGAATGGCTCTCTGCCTCTTCCCAACTGTTAGAAGCTTTTTTCCAATTACAAGCAACAGAGCTTTCAATTAATGAATTGCAATCTATTAGTTCATATGAGGATTGGAAACAGGTGATCAGGATCTATCAAAAGTATTTAAATCTTTTAGAGGAAACAAAGCAAAAAGATTTTTTTCAAGTATATCATCAAACACTTACTCATAGCTCCATTAGTTGTTATTCGGAAGTTATTTTTGATGGCCCTTTTTTATTTTTTAATGCAGAGCATGAAAAAATTATAAAACTGTTTGAAGAAGCAGGGAAACCTATAACTTTTATAGTTCCTTATACTCCTGGAAACCCTGCATATAAAATTATTGAGAAAGTATATGGACATTATGTCCCAATAGATGAATGGAAACCTCTTGGTCATATAGATTATATAAGTTCAAACAGTTTAACTTTAATTAATAAAGCCTTATTTACTAATGAAGCGGTATTTCGTCCAGACGATTTCAAAATTCGATGTCATCCAAGTGTCGAACAAGAGATAACACATGCTATTTTGGATATAAAAAACTTTAACACGAAAACAAACTATCAAGATTTAAGAAAAGTAGCGATTTTAACACCGAATTCTGTTAAATTACGACCGTTGGTAAGAGAGATTGCTGAACAGCTAGGGCTTGAGGTAGATGTACCTCCAAGACCTTTGCTGGGTTTAACAACGGGAGAGTTTATTCAAATGATTTATCAAATAAAAATTGATGAGCGTAAATTTGAAGAAGAAACATTTTTATCTACAAGCATGTTTAAGAAAATCCTAACTTCTTATTGGTTTGCGGAAACCGAAGAAACGCTTGCTGAATTTGAATTAATAGAAGATGTGTTTTTTGTGGGCGTAAGTTCCTTAGCTCAGTGGAAGGAAAAATTGGAACAAATTCTTGAGGCAAAAAGTGATGAGAAAACTCTTTCTTCTCTTTCTTATCATCCGCTTAATTCGGTAAAGAGAGAAAGTATCGAAAAATGGAAAGATGTTATCAATCAGTTACTAGTTATTCAAGATCGACTGTTTTCTATTGGAAAAGATTCAATTGGAACTCATTCAAGGATTTTGATGGAGGAGATTGATAAAATTTTTAATCCTTCAAATTTTAAAGATATCGAATTTGCCCAAGAGCTATATGAGAGAATTAAATTAGTAATTAAACCGTTATTTAATGTTAACAGCTTAGAAATAGAGTCAGAGGAATTTGCTGAAATATTGAGTAGTCTTTTAGTTGAACAAGAGGAGTGGCCCGAAGGTGAAAACAAAGATCGAAATCAAATAATGGTTACTTCATTACAGAATATCGTTTATCAAGAATATCAACATTTGTTTTTGATTCAGTTTACTCAGGAAAATTATCCTTCATTTGAGAAGAATGAGTGGCCATTGCGCCGTGAAGTACTTTGGAAACTTTTAAATAAAACAACGAGATTGCATATTGATTCGTTGTATGAATATGAAAAGCTTTTAGCGGATCGGGAGAGATATTACTTTTATTTAAGCTTCTTTTCAAGCAAGATGACGTATACTATTTCATATTCGAAATCGGCAAAAGGAATTCCTCAATATCCGTCCCTTTATCTGTATGATTTGGCTAAAGCATTCGGAATAGAGGAAGACTTTGAAGACCGTAAAAATGGAGGAATTGAGAAAAAGTTAATAGAATTAGGCATTTTAACACCTCATTCATATGAGATTGTAGGTCAGGAATCAGTAAATAGTACGGTTACTTATATAAATGAACCAGAGATTGATTTTAAAGAAATATCCATTGAAGAAATCGGAATATATAAACTTTGTCCAAAAAGGTTTTACTATTCGATTAAAGAATCCCACCTTAATGTCTATTCGAATTTATATTTGATTGGACATTATATGTCTAAAATTTTATATACAAAAGCTGCTGAAATGCTGTTTACAAAATATAGTGGTACCATTTTGCGTGATGAGGTAGAGTATACTCCTAAAAAAATAGAGCTAATAAAAGAAGCAGAAGATTTTGTTAAAGAAGCACATAATGCTTATAAAAAGGTATTTCCAGTAAACGAACAAACAGTAAATTTAGCCACATATTATGCTGAAATACACTTAAAAAAATTGATTGAGGATATATGGGACCGACAACATTTACAAAACATTAAAAAAGCTGGGCAGTCAACAGTAACAATTGAATTTTTGCCGTCAAAGAAAGAAAAGGAAATGACCATCGAGATCAATGGACAATCAATCAAAGTGCGTGCCGAAAGAAATTTAATTGTTAAGAGAAATAATAGGGAATACTCTTTTGTGACCAAGCATTATAAAGATTTTTTAAATATAAGTACGTATGTAGACGGAGAAAATGAAGATAAATTTAATAAATGGTATAGCAATCTACAGAAATCTATTTTTTACGGAGATTCTAAGACTCATGAAATTACCAAAATTCTAAATGATATGTTTAACAAAGATTTCTCCAAAAAAGCAGGTGTTCACTGCTTTTATTGTCCATTTAAATCCATTTGTCAGGGAAAAGATATAGTGGAAGAAGTGATGGAAGATGTTAACAGATGAGCAAAGAAGGATAGTTGAATCGAAAGCTGATAAGATTTTAGTACGAGCTGGTGCAGGAACTGGAAAAACGGAAGTATTAACTCAGAGAATCATCCATTTATTAGAAGAGAACCAACAGCTGAGCATACGACATTTTGCTATTATTACATTTACTAATAAAGCAACAGAAAATTTACGATCTCGTTTAAAAAAAGCATTGTACCGCCAATGGTCACAAGAAACTGATAGCAAACAAAAAGAACGCTACCGTTATGAATTAGAACTTTTAAATCTTGCTCAAATTTCAACAATTCACCAGTTTTGTCGTCAAATACTTGATGAAATCGGCCCTTTTGAAGTAAATGGGATGAAATATGCACCAGGATTTCGGGTAAGTTCAAGTGCTCTTTATGATGCGGTAGATGTTGTAATTGAGGAAAGCATTCGAAATCATCAATCAAAACCCCTAAAGTTACTTGAAATGATTCCAATATTTAAAATAAAAAAGCTTCTTGTATCTATTTATAAAGAACTTAAAAGCAAAGGAGTTTCTTTTGAGGAAGCTATAGAAAAAACAAATTATTCTATTCTAGTTAAAGAAGAAGCAGGCACAGATCCGTGGAAAATAAAAAAAGAACTGTTGGAATTGCTACAAAACTTAAGAGAAGAACATATTAAAAGAAAGTTATATGAATTAGAACCAGACGACTTGTTAGAATACGCATATTTAGCTCTCAAAACATTTCCCGAGGTTGCTTCCCGAATTCGTAGAATGTATCGACACATTTTTGTAGATGAATTTCAAGATACCTCTTTATTCCAAGCAGAGATTTTAAAAATTCTATGCAGTGGGTGTGAAAACCCTCCTCATTTATTTGTAGTAGGAGATGCCAAGCAAAGTATTTATCAATTCCGTGGCGCAGATATCCAGTCTTACGAATATATCGAACAATGGATTGAACGTGAAGGAGAAGTATTAACATTATCTAAAAATTTTCGATCACTAAAACCTTTAGTTGATTATGTGAACTCAACTTTTTTACGCATAATGACAAATGATCATTTACCGAATTTTAGACATGAACTTTTACAAGCACATGATCAATCGAATTTAGAAATACAAGATGTTGTGTTTAAAATTCCGCTAAATGGACAACCGCAGGCCGAGAGAGTTGCTTCTTTTATTGCTGAAAATGTTAAGAGAGGGGAAAATGCAGGTAACTTTGCTGTATTGTTTAGAACTAATAAATATATGCTTGAATACGAAGAGGCACTTAAAAATTACCATATTCCTGTCCGTGTATTCGGAGCAGGCAACTTTTTTCAAAAGAAAGAGATTATTGACTTGTATAAGGTAATCATATACTTACTATTTCCTAATAGTTATGTGTACCAACAAGAGGCATTATATACGGATTTTATCAATGGTGACTTACAAAAGTTGCTAAATTTAAAAACGGATATGCAACGACCATTATTGCAGTATAGTGTTGTGCAAATTATTGAGGAAATTTATCAAAAAACTCAAATACGCCAATTATACAGAAGAAAAAATTATATTCAAGGACTAGCTAATTTAGATTATTTAAAGGAAATAACACGTGAATTATTAAATGAGGAAAAAATTCAACTTGTTGAATATGTGAAATGGCTAGAAAAAAAAATAGAAACAGATCGTGAACAGAAACAAGCTGAGATTTATTCAAGTGAAAATAATGAAGATGCGGTTACTTTAATCACGATTCATAGCGCTAAAGGGCTTGAATATCCATATGTTATTCTAGTTGAATTAGATCGTAACCTTGATTCACCTTATCTAAGACCACCTGTTCTTTATAGTCCTAATTCAGGAATTGAATTTTCAATTAAAAACTATACAAATAACTATTACATTACTTCACATCAATACGATGATGCTTTTAAGAGTTATAATAATGAGTATTTAGCTGAAGAAGCAAGAATACTATATGTGGCAATGACAAGAGCGGAAAAGCGTTTATATTTACTTTGGAACGAAGAGTTGCCAAAAGGGAATTGTTATCAAAAGTGGCTATGATGGGTATTCGGCGTCACATTATGTTCTTTTAATAACTGAATCTATGACTAGCTTTGTATTGCAATTATTAAAGCCTTTACATGCCGCTAATAGTAGATGGAGTTTTTTGGAATATTGTTTCATAGAAATAAAGGGGGTTCCAATTATGTATCATTGGAACACCCTTTAATGTTTATTATATCATCAAGTTGAGTATAGAATTTTTAAAATTACAAATGAATCTATCAATATCTTTATTTGTAATGTATTTGTTTAATGAAATTCTAAATGAGTTTTTTACTTCCATCACATTTAAACCAATTGCACTCAATACATAAGATGGTTCATTGATTGAACAAGCTGAACCGGTGGAAATCGCAAATTCATCTTTAAGACTTCGAATAATTAACTCGTTGTTGATTCCTGGTATTGTAAAGTTAATAACTCCAGGAATTTTTTGTTTAGGGTGGCCATTAAATTTTATGTTTGGAAAATTTTCTTTCAGTGTTGAAACTAACTGTTTTTCGAGTTCTAATAATTTGGCTTGATGTTCTTTTAAATTGGCTTTTGCGATTTCTGCAGCTTTTCCTAGGCCTACGATATTATGGACGTTTAAAGTACCGGAACGATAACCATCTTCTTGATTCCCACCGTGAAGAAGAGGGGTTATTTTTGTTCGCAATCCTAACTCACGTTTACGAATGAAGCATGCACCGATCCCTTTTGGTCCATACATTTTATGCGCAGATAATGAAAGGAAATCAACGGGTACTTTCGATAAATCAACTTCGATTTT
Source organism: Parageobacillus genomosp. 1 (assembly GCF_000632515.1). Taxonomy (GTDB): domain Bacteria; phylum Bacillota; class Bacilli; order Bacillales; family Anoxybacillaceae; genus Saccharococcus. The sequence continues at coordinate 2,139,707 of NZ_CM002692.1, read as the reverse complement.
TCCTAATACTTGTGTGGCATCAGTATGAAAAAATACATGTGGATGATGTTCTTTCACATATTTTGCAAGCTCTTCGATGTTGTTAAGTGTACCGATCTCATTATTCCCCCACATAATCGACACTAAGATTGTATCTTCACGAATCGCATTTTTAAGTGTCTCTAGTTGGACTTGACCATATTGATCGACATCTAAGTATGTTACTTCGTAGCCTTCACTTTCTAAAAACTTGCATGTTTCCAGTATTGACTTATGTTCAATTTTAGAAGTAATAATATGTTTCCCTTTATTTTTGTAGTAGTGGGCGATGCCTTTTAACACAAAATTATTACTTTCAGTTGCACAACTTGTAAAAATAATTTCATTTGGTTGGCAGGAGAGAAGGGAGGCAACATGGCCTCGAGCTTCTTCAACTGCCTTTTTTGCATTTTCTGCTAATGTGTAGTATTTGCTTGAAGGATTTCCGTACTCTTCGGTTAAATAAGGCCACATGGCTTTACTTACTTCGGGATCAATTGGAGTTGTAGCGCTATTGTCTAAATAGATCACCGTACCATCTCCATTTCAAAATTAGCTAAACTCTTAATAAATTTTTCATAATTACCCGCGTATTTGTACTCGTTTTCCAGTAACTTCGCACCGCGATCTAAATGCTTTTTAATAAGGGTAGGGAAATACTCTTCATCAGTAATTGCCCGACCAAGTTGTTGGGCGATGATTGCTTTGTATGCAAAATCTTGTGTACCGGTTAGGGTGTTACGGTTAAATTCTAAACCATTTGTATCAGATTCAAATTGTTCAATTGGTTCGTCAAGTAGTAAAGAAAGAGAAATAGCTAAACGTGCAAGAATATTTGGTGTTAAGTTAGTGTTCGTTTGCATTTGTTTTAAAATTTCCATTGTTTCTTTCGATGTTTTAAGACGAAACTGCATTTGTTAATTCATCACCTTTTGAAAGAAATAGTTGTTACTTATATCTACACGGTTTGTATCGCGATTGAAGCTTAGTAAAAACTCTTGTTGAATATAAGGTTTAATTTTGTTGTAGTAATGTTCATCAATTTCAGTGTTTGTTGAGAGAATAATAATTTGCTCACCTGCGACTGGTAAATATTTTTTAATAAGATTTTCCTTGTGTGTATGGTCAAGACGACCAAATAGGGTATCTAATACTAATGGAATTTGTTGTTTCGATGCTTTTAACAAAGCCCATAACAACGATAAAAAGAAAATTTGTGTTTCTCCGGCAGATAGAGAATGTTTAAATACAGGGCTATTTGCATGATTTAACATCGTTAATTCGAAAGTATACGGGTCGATTTTAAAAGAGTTTAAAAATTGTCCTTTTCTCATTAATGAGTTAAACATTTGTAAGAAATATGTTTCAACAGTTCCAAGGTATTTATTAATTTGTATTTCTTGGTACTTTGATAATACCCGGTTTAGTTTTTGGCATAATTCGAAAATGTTACCATCTTTTTGGGCCTGGTACACACGTTTTGCAGCCTTTTCTTTTTGAACCATAAGTTCATTATAAAACTTTCTTGCTTCTACAAGTTTAGCTTCATTGGCTTCAATTTCGTACTTAATTTGTTCGTGAATACGGGTTTGTTCGTTAAGTCTGTTAACAATATCTTTTAATACATCGTCTTTTAAGTTATGTTCAATTTGTTTTTTAGCATTATAAATCTCATTTGTGAGTTGATCCATTCGAGCAAAGTAGTTATTAATCTCTTTTCCATTAAATTTTTGCACTTGTTTGAATAACTCGTGCATAGCATGTTTTTGCTCTTTTGTCATTTCATGAATTATTTTAAATTTATCTAAATTGACACCGATTGGTTTCAGTAAATCAAACAAACGTTTGTTTATTTCAGTAATAAAAGAAGAAGTCGCCTCATTTCCGCTTTGGTCCGTGATATGAAATTTATGAGATAAGCTTTTTAATACATGTGGAAGGGTTTCGTTTCCGAGTTCTTCCTTTAATGTTTTATATCTTTGCACTCGTTCTTCGTTTTCTATTTGTATAACGACTTTTTGAACAAGTTTTTGTGTAATGACAAATGGCAAAAGATTTGCTGCAATTTCTTTAATTTTTTCAGAGATTTGTTTCTTTTCTTGTTCCATTGCGAAAATTTTATTGTTTAATTCTTCGCGTTCACGGGCCATAATACCGCCTTGATTAGAAAATTCACGTTCGAGTTCTTGAATTTTTACTTGAGTATCTTTTAACTTTTCTTTTAATTCGGCAATTCTAGTTTCTAAACGATTTATTACATTTTCTTGATTACGAAGATCGTGTTCAATTTGTGTATATTGTCTCTGTTCTTCAGTTAAATTAGCAAAAACATTTTCTTGTTTTAAGTATTTTAATAAGTCTTCTTTAAGAATGTCAAAAAGATCTAAGTTAAAGAGAGTCATAAATGCTTCTTTTACGTTTGATTCGAAACGTGGGTCAAGAACATATTGTTGAACTTTTTCTCCATCAAAGAAGAAAAAGTCAAATAAACTTGGCGGTAAATAACGTCTTAAGAAGTGATAAAATTCTTCTGTTTCTCTTTCGTTGAGAATAAGATCTCCCTTAAAGATTTGCGCATATTCTTTTACAGACTCATTAATGAGCTTCCATTGCCTAATAATTTTATAATGTTCAGTTTCTCCATGATTTCGAATAGTAAACTGAATTTCGATACTGGCTTCGTTAGTTCCTTCAGCTAGTGCATAAAGGTTTATTTTGTCTTTAATATAGTCCATATATTTTGTGTTCACTGATTTGTATCCAAGAAATAATGGACCATAGATTGCAAGTTTAATAGCAGATAAAAATGTGGTTTTACCAGATCCGTTTTCACCACCAATTAGAATAATATTACTTCGACCTTTTTTGCTTCCAAATGAGAATTCATTACGTCCGTAATAAATACCAAAGTTGTTAATTACAAGTTTATTGATCTGCATATTTTTCACCTTTTAACTTATCAAAATGTAGCCATTCTTCGTTGAGAATTCGGTTTATATCCTTTAGGATGCCATGACGGTGTTTATAACCGTAATGCTCAAATTCCAAATTAATTAACTTTTGAATTAATTCAAATTCTACTTTTTCTTCGTCACAAAAACGTTTTAATGTTTTAATATCTTCGCTTTCTAAAAACTTGCTTTGTTCAATATCCCAGTCTGGACGTGTTCCGTATACTTCTTCGTAAATAGTTAAAACGGAATCTTCCCAATCACCTTTATCAAACCAGATTCGGCGAATTTCTTTTAATTCTTCTAGGGTAATTAATTCATATTTTGGATGGTCAGGATGTTGTAACTCTTTTTCCGTTTTTAATAGTTCTTTAAGAATTTCCTTGCGATGTTCAAGGGTATATGGTCCTAAACCTTTCCGTTTGTTCTCATCATCTCCAACTAAGTAAACGGATCCATTCATCCGTTTCTTTTCCCGATAATCTGGGTTATCGCGATTTTTTAGAAGCCAATTTCTAAAGCGAAGCAGAGGGATTAACCATTCATCACCAGATTCGATAAATCCCTTCAAAGATTTATCTTCTTGAACAACTGTACATACCCAGCAGCCAAAGCGACTATTACCGCAAGAAGGAGTTGACTGGTCAATGACAAGTGGACATTCCCCTTGACTATCTTGATATAGGGCTAGCAAATCACTGTTATCTGCTCCCCAAGGATTTGGAATTTGCATGAGATAAGTCCAAACATCATCTAATGAAAAGTCTTCAATTGGAGCATAAACATATGAATTTGGTAGTTTAGTATGTCTGCGTAAAACTTTTCCCTCAATTTTATGAGTATTCATTACTTGTGCGCGTGTTGAGCTTTCTGATTTACGTACGCCAAGGACAACAACTGTTTCACCAAATTCAGATACTTTATTTAAAATAAATGCATTTGCCGGGTCAATCTTTAAACGATCAGTACACCAGCGAAATTTTTGTCTTGGGGCAGGGTAGCCTCTGCCAATTAAATTAACCCAGAACGTATTTTTTATATCGGGCATAACTTTCTCAACATGAATTGGTAATTCTAATTCTTTAGCTGCTTTTTTCATTTTCAGCAATTGTTCGTCGATATGTTTTAGTACTTTTGGGTTTTCTACCATTGTATCGGATGAAATAATGTATACAGGTTTTGTTAGATCCCCCTTGCTCATTGAGGAAAGTGCATAGAACACAATTTGCACGACAGCGGTAGAGTCTTTCCCGCCACTAAACCCGACGACCCATGGGCGATCATCAGATTTATAAACTTCTTGAACACTTCTATATAAATCCTCTTTTTTATGCTTGGCAAAATAATTTAGCGCCATTTTTAAAACTCCTTTGTTAAAAATTCCTGTTCTAACTGTTGTTCTTCTTCGGTTAAAGGCAATCCTAACTGAAGCTTAATTTGATTTTTCATAAGTTTAATAGATCGTAGACTTTTGTTAATTCTTCCGTTTTTATTATAAGCTCTATGTAGCCAAAGAGAAGTATTAGAACGACTCCAATCAATATTACCTAGTTTTCTTAATATTTGGTCCCAATTTTTATTATTATTTAAATATAATTCATAACCAATCATTCCAATTGCCTCAAGAGTGATACCGTATGAGCATAAATAGTTCATACGTAATTCATGAGCAGACATTTCTTTATTAAAAACGAATTTCCATTCTTGAATGCTGTCAGTTAGAATGGTCCAAAATTGTTTAAGGAATTCTTCTGCTTCCTGAGAGATTGAAGAATTTCTCTTTAAATTAATTAACCGTCTATTAGTAGAATAAATAGCGCTTAACGTAAATATTTTCGGACTAAACTTAGATAAAGATGAATTTTCCATATCTGTTAATCCTCTTAGCATAGCGTTAGAATGAATAATTTCTTTCGTAATAATAGAAAGTTTATCACGCCAATCGTAAAGTATCCCGATAGATTTTGTAGTAGTGACAGCGTGTTTATTTAAATCGGCAAATAGTTGCTGGCTTCTTTTTAAACCTTGGTCATGAAAGAAAACAACAGATATTGTTTCGTTTCCTAAATCAGGATTGATACTAATAGCTTCTTCAATGGCTGCTCTTCGATGCTGACCATCATTAATTAAAAAACGAGCATCCATATTAATCACGAGTTTACCAATATTTTTGTTAGACACTTCATCAAAAGGAATAAATTGCATGTCACCATCTACTGATGCAGTAATGGAGGAAAATACATAGTCGTTTGGGTTTTCTAAAATGTACTTTGTTATTTCAGGAATTCTATGTTTGTTCAGCAATCGTTGGGCACGAAACTCGGCTGGAATTTCTTCCTCGTCAAACAGAAATATTTTTGGTATTAGTTTTAAAGGACACATAGCTACGTAATACTCACGATTTGCTTGAATACCACGGACAGCAGGGAAATTGTACGTAAAGTTATAATCCATATATGTAATCCTCTCCTATTACGTACGTAATAAAATATAACTATATATTAATTTAGCATAGATCTATAAAATAGGCGACAACTTTTTCCTACTGTTTGTATTTACGATAAGTTATAATTTAATTATATTTTGGATAGAAAAGGTTTGAAGCAAGTTATTTTTATCATGTGACAAAATTAATTTGCATTTATTTAATGTGGAATGGGGAGGTTTATTCGCGATGGAAAAGTGTGTTAAGTGTAATTGCTCAGATGTTAATTTATTAGAAACAGGGGACTTAAGAATCAATCATATTGAACTAGTTTGCGAGGAGTGCTTAGTTAAAACATTTGAAGAAAAAATAAACAAAGAAAACCTTGTATGTGATGAATGCGGATCAAAATTAAAAGTAAAAATTGATGACGGTATCGCGTGGTTTTATTGTGACAAAGGTGAAGATCATACTGATTATGGAGAGTATTTATTAGAGCCGTTAGACCCAGAAAAAGAAGAAAACTGGTTTTAATGAAAAAGGAAGTGTTTTTTCATAATTTATGGGGGAGTTAAGGTGAGCTGGGATCTAAAAGTGGGGGAAATTAGAGAAACGTATTTAACAGAACAGCAAATTTGGCAAATGTTTAATATGTTTTTTTCAACAAAATCTAAAAATACAACAACTTATAAATTTGGTCTTATTAAATCTCTAATTGAAAATTTATATAACGTCAATGATAATTTAGAGGTAAATTATTATCTTTTATTTGAATCATTTACGAAAATTTATTGGAATTTAGTGGTTCATCATCAATTAAGACAAGGTAATAACTCATTAAAGAATTCTGAGATAGAGAAAATATTATTAAACTTTCAACAGGAGTATGAAATTCCAAATGATTTTCGGTTTGACAAGTTACCTTATGATCTTCAGCTATCACTTATTCAAAAGGTAAAAAAGAAAGTGAAACGTTACGTCATTGGAGCGCTTTATGGGGATTCAGGTGAAGTCATTTATGCATTTGATATAAATAAAGAATATATGAAACTGAATTACACTGTCTACCAATTTATGTTAAAATATCAAAGGGTTCTTACATATCTAACGAATTATCATCTTGCATTGTTTTTAGAAAAATACAATAGCGCGGAAAATACAATGCATATTTTAATGAAAGTAGAAAATGTGTCTAAACGGTCTTCTCTTGATAAATTTTATAATATCCTTATTTCTTTTGGTGCGAAAACATGCTTTTATTGTGGAAAAACATTAGGTAAACGAGCAGCGGTCCATGTAGATCATTTTATTCCATGGAGTTTTGTACAAGCGGATCATTTATGGAATCTAGTGCTAACCTGCCGGAATTGTAATCTTTCAAAGCGAGACCGCATAGCGAAGCCGATATTTTTAAACTCTTTAATTGATCGAAATGAAAAGCTTGCTTCCTTGAATGAAGAGGTAATAAAAAAGGAACTTGAAGTTTATAAACCAGAGAAATTACAAGATTTGTATCATTATTCAGTTATTAATGGTTTTGAAAATCAGTGGAGCCCTACTTAATGTTGCGGCTTTTGTTTTGTCATTGTTAAACTAACAATTTTTTAGGTTATGTTCTTTAATTAAAGTTTATAAAAAATATAGATTTTTATCAATACATCAACATAATAAGAGCAAAACAACACTCCTAACCTTTCTCTATTAAGGCGAATCGGAATTCACGAAATATTTTGAGGCGATTCGCCAAGAGCGTCAAAAAGCGGATGCGCAGCAACAAAAGCATGGATAAATAAAAAATACATAAAAGTAGAGTGGTCTTCTGGTTCCACTCTACTTTCTATTTTTCTCCTAACCCTTACACGTTGCGGCAAGTTTTTCAGTAATCATGTTGTTTTCAAATACGGCTTCAAGTAACATCACCGTTTCAAGCGCTGCTTTGTAGTCGAGCGTTTCGAATTCGGTATGTTCGTGTTGATAGCCGACGGATAAGTTGACAGCTGGAATGCCGAATTCGGCGAACACTTTGGCGTCGCTAAGTCCGCCAGGGGTTATTCTCCAGTCCGGCATGCCGGCGAGCGCTCCAGCTGTTTCAAAAATGCGGCCATAATTATCGTCGCAAAATGGCACGATGCCAGCGTAAGAAGTGACGATGTCGCGCGCTCCGCGGCGGTCAACAACAATCGCGGCGTCAGCGTCTTGCAAAAATGTTGGGTCGATATGGCGTGAGCCGAGGCAGCCGATTTCTTCTTCGACGGTAAAGGCGATTTTAAGTGTTCCTTGGAAGCGGGAGTGGCGAATGAAATCAAGTATTTCTAAGATGACCGCGATTCCCGCGCGGTCGTCGGCGCCTAAGATGCCACGCGAGCTGCTTAATATGGTGCCGTTTTCGATAATCGTACGTTTCGGTGAAAATGGGCGAACTGTATCCATATGGGCGGAAAGCAAAATCGTCGGACCGTTTCCGCAGTGGACAGCAGCCAGCAAGTTTCCGTAATCGTCGATTTCGCGCCAATCTGTTTTTTGTTGGAGCTTTCGATAGAGCATTTGCCGAATCATCGCTTCCCTGCCGCTTTTTCCGTTGATGGAGAGAAGGGAGTATAGTCGGTGTTTGAATGTTTCTAAGCGATACGTCATTAGCAGCTCCGGATTTCGCCAGACGTTGTATAACCGTTCGGCCATCGTCAGAAGGTCATCGATGCGTCCGCGTTGATAAAATAATGTTACTTTTCTTTTTTCCGCTTTGATTCGAACTTGCTGTGGGGTGCAAGCCCGGATAATCGCGAGCTGTTGGGCGGATAAGTCTTCGAGAAAATAAATCGTTGCCGGGCGAACTCCTTCCCCATCGCAGCTGTTAAAGGTGTAAATATGCATCATGTTCAGCCAGCGGACGATGCCGCGGACGTACGGATCGATTTGGATAAGAGGAAGTTCGTTTTTCGTTGGGTCGACCAGCGTTTCTCTTCCTGGAATGTCATGATTGCGAAAAACCATTTGCTTAGCGGTTTGCTGGAGCGCTTCCATCCAGTCCGTTTCGGAAATGGTGTCAAGGTTCTGGTGCCGTTGGATGAGCGTTGCGAATGTTTGCGCAAGCCATTGTGATGTAATTCCTGTTTCCGTATTTTCCGGATGAAATCCGTGCCGAATCATGAGTTTCGTCCATTTTTCCATACTATCCATCTCCTTTTCAAATTCGTTACAATACAACTATACAAATCGGTGTGTGACACCCTGTCACAAAGGAGGGGGTACGGAGATGGAAGAATACGAGTTTTTTCCGCATCAGGAAGAACGCCGCTTGCTTGCGGAGTGGAAAAAAGAAAAAGATCGAAAACGGCGGGAAGAAATCGAAAATGAGTTGATTCATCTGTATGTTCGTTTTGGCGAGTATTTCAAAATGTCGAGCAATCCTGATCCGAAGCAGGCGAAAATGTATTTACAAAAGGCGTTAAAGCGAAAACCGAACCATCCGGTTGCGAATTATCGGTTGGCGCATATTTGCTATAACGAAGGAAGATACGCCGAAGCGGCATATCATTTTCATCAGGCGCTTTCGGGATCGATGGATGAATCTCTCAATGACACGCAAGAGATGTTAAGTCATATGTTTCTTGTCAATTGCGGCATTTTTCTTGCGTCGAACGCATTAAAGCAGATAGAAAAGATGGAAGCAAGGCCATATGATGAAGAAACGGTTGATCGCTATCGCCAGGCGATTTTTCTCCATCGCATTGAAGATTTTCACCGCGCGCTTTATCGTATCATTACACCAAAAAGCGACGAAATCGTAACAGAGGAAACATATTTTTCCGAACAGGAGCTGCTTTCGCCACATGTGGTGATGCTTTGCATCAGTGAACAAGACGGTTTTGTCGTTCGTTTTGCAGGCGAGTTTGTAAAACTAGAATACCAGTCGTTTTATGTGCTTGCGACGCTTCTTCATAGCAAACACCCAATGACTGGGGAAGATGTCCGAAAAACGTTGTTTCAAACGTTTTTCGGCAGAGACGTGACGGATGCTGCGATTCGAAAGATGTTTGAGCGGCTGCGCGCGCGCATTCCGTTTTGGGATGATATCATTGAAACGACGAGAATCGGAAACAAAGCGGCACGGAGACGCAAACAAGGCGTTTCGTATCGGATTTTTTGCCGCGCGAGCGATATGTTTCCTTGGGAGTAGGGGGATCGGATGAACATACGAAAAAGATTAGAAAATAGAGGTATCGTTGTGGAAGAGTTAATAGGAGAAGGAGAGGCTTTTCGCAAGCGTTGGGAAAAGGCGTTTACGGAAAATATCAGTGCGCAAGAGAAGAAATCTATTTATTTCGATGACTTTTTATGGCATGTGTTCAGTTATAAAAAATTGCCTTGTCTTGAAGGAAAAGCGGCGATGCGCGCGTTTCATAAGGAGAACCGGTTCGTATGTTATTTGTTTTATCAAGAAGGGGAAGAGGCGTATATGCTGGTAAACGCCGAAAATTTGCGGGCGGAAGATTTGCGGCAAGAGCACGATGTGTATGTCGTCGATCCGCAGTTTACATGGACATATGTGCAGACGCATGAATACTATTGTGGACCGTATTTTTATCGAAAATATAGCCAAGAAGGCTTCTACTTCAACGAATAAATGGAGCAAGCAGCAGGTAATAGAGATGACAGAGCAGGAATCTCCTACTCTAAGTGTAGCGTAGATGGAAGAGATTCTTTAAATAGGCGACCGGGAGATTATTAGTAGTCTGTACAGCTTGCGGATTTTTCACTTGTGTTGGACGATTTTGCTAAAGTGGAAATCGACCGTTTCTTGTGTTTCCGTTAGTTCGTGCGCAAGCTGTCTAGTTTTGTTTCCAGCCGGTTAAACCGTTCGTTCATCTCTTGTAGCTTTGCTTGCCATTGCTTGTTCATTTCCACATTCAGTGCGTTAATAATTGTATTTGATCTGTTTTGTCATCTTCTTAAAGAATAAATGGTAGAATGAAAAGAAGGGAAATTTCATGATGATATGGAGGAAAATAGTTTAACTTATCAATTAAAAGATTTGATCACGCTGGAGTAGTGATTTACAAACAAGCATAATAAAAGAAAGAGGGATGCAATAGTGTTAATCGCATTAGATATGGACGGGACGCTGCTCAATTCGCAAGGACGGGTGAGTGAAAGAAATAAAGAGGCCATTATGACAGCGCAAAAGCAAGGCCATATTGTGGCGATCGTGACGGGCAGGGCGTATAAAGATGCGCGCGTGCCGCTTCAGGATGCAGGGCTTGTTTGTCCGATTATGAGTTTAAACGGCGCGGTGATGACATTAGAAGATGGGACGGTGCTTGGCGATGTGCCGCTTGATAAGGAAAAATTGATTCCAGCGCTCGAATGGGTGCGCACGCAGCCCGCTTTATACTGCGAAATTTATACGGGCGATGCCGTCTACGTCGGGCTCCATAACCGCGCCCACCTTGAAGCGATGGCCGAGCAGGCAAGCGATATCGCTCCCGAATTGAAGCGCATCGTCGAAAAGCAGTTCCAGCAGGCGCGCGTGACGTATGTCGATGACATCCGCACCATTTGGGAGGACCGGCAGCCCGTGTTTTATAAGGTACTCATTTTTTCTCTCGATCGAGAACGTTTACAAGAAGCGGCCGCCCAGTTTGCCGGCATCTCCGGCATTACCGTCACTTCGTCGCATCCGAACAACATTGAGATTAACCATGAACAGGCGACGAAAGGAAATGCGCTCATGAAACTGGCCGCCCATTACGGCATCGACCTGAAAGATACGGTTGTTTTCGGCGACAGCCATAACGATTTATCGATGTTCGCCGTCGCCGGCTACCGCGTGGCGATGGGAAACGCCGCTCCGGAATTAAAAGAAGTCAGTGACATCGTCACTGCGTCACATGAGGAAGACGGCGTGGCGGTCGCACTCGAAGAACTGATCGCCAAGCGAAAACAGTGACGGTGGGCATCATGCCTTCCCCCATTCCATTGCTGATGCACGGTCCAAAAACGGCCGAAAAACGGGGGAGGTGTACATGAAGATTTTGCTTTCATGCACTAAAGTGCGATGTTGATATATCAATGGTTTGGACGTTTGACAATTTCGGTCAAACCGTCTAGTTTACATAACAACAATTTATTTTTTGCGGGGGTTGCGGGGGTGTGCAAAAACGCCCCTTGCCGCCCTAGAAAATCAATGGTAAAATGAAGGTGCTCTTTTTGAAAGAAGACCTCGTTTAGAGGATTGAAACAAATCTACAGTAGAATCCTGGATGAGGTAGGATTCCACCCTTTTTGAAAGAAGACCTCGTTTAGAGGATTGAAACTGCATGTGGTTGTACAGGCACTTGAGGAAAGATGGATGCTTTTTGAAAGAAGACCTCGTTTAGAGGATTGAAACTTATCAAACCAATGATGAATAGGAAGATAGTCTTCAAGCCTTTTTGAAAGAAGGCCTCGTTCAGAGGATGGAGACTTAGGAATCTTTTGCTAGAGAGGAATTTCATTCATTGTCATTGTGGCTTGTTTAAAGAGGGAAATGGATTTTTGTTGCTTTGATGAAGATAAGGTGCGCAATAGTAGAAAAGGAAAAAGCCGGGCTTTTTTTAAAAGCTTGGCTTTTTTGATGCATATGGTTTTGTTGCTTCCTTCATGGAAAGAAGCAGGTTTATGCTTGTATCAATCTAAGAAAAATTTAAGTATTCGGTTTTTTGCGGAACTCAGTTAAAATAAGAAAATAAAAACGTTGTAGCAAGCAAGGCGATCGAATGACCGAAAAGTGATCCTGTGTGACGCTACAGCAAGTGGTGAAGCATGCTGGCAACGGTTTTTCCTGTCGTGCGGGAATCGAGTTTGCGAGATAAGGATGAATGATATGCCAGGAGAGTGAAAAAATATGAAAGGAAATGCAGAAGTTCCTAATTACGGCAAAAATATTGTACTTATCGGATTTATGGGAGTGGGAAAAACGACAATCGGACAGCTGGTAGCGAAAAAACTAGATTGGGAGTTTATCGATACCGATCAAGAAATTGAACGGCGCCATCACATGTCCATTCCCGCTATGTTTGAACAGAAGGGGGAAGATTATTTTCGCAAAGCCGAAAGAGAGCTGATCGTTGACTTATGTACAAAAGAGCGGCAAAAAGTGCTTTCGCTTGGCGGAGGGGCGTATTTGCAGGAGGAAGTGAGAAACGTCTGTTTATCCCACGGCATTGTCGTTTTCCTCGATTTGTCATGGGAAAACTGGAAAGAACGTCTTCCGTCCATTGTCCATGACCGTCCTTTACTGAAAAATAAGACGCTGGAGGAAATCAAACAATTATTTGAACAGCGGAAACAAGCCTATTCTCAGCATCATTATCGCGTGGCGACGGACGGGCTTGATCCGGAAACAGTGGCAACTCGTATAATGGAATTGATTCGCGAGCGGAATGCGGAATAATCATGGAAAAACACCCTTTGTTTTGCATAAGGGTGTTTTTTGTTGGAATTTACGATACTTCGCTGAATCAAGGGGTGCTCTTTTTAGGAGGTTCATTGCCGAAAAGAAAATAAGAGAGGAGACGGTCATTGCTGCCGATACAACTCGCGAATTTTCCGTTCATGTTGGAGCGTTTTGCTCGAGAGGAAATCGACCGTTTCCTGTGTTTCTGACAGTTCGATACGCAGGCTGTCTACTTTTGTTTCTAAACGGTTGAATCGCTCATCCATTTTTTCTTCTAGTTTTCCGACCATCTCTCGCATTTCTGTTCTAAGTTGGCTATTCATCTCTTGTATTTCTTTTCTCAACTGATTGGCTGTTTCTTGTATTTCTCCTCTTAGTTGGTTTCTCAATTCCTGAATTTCTGCTTGAAGTTGGCTGCTTATCTCTTGTATTTTTGTTTGAAGCAGATGGTTCCATTTCTGCATTTCCACTGAAGATGGGCTGCTTGTTTCTTGATTGTTTGCTTTGGGTCGATCTATTGTTTCTCGCGTTTCGGTCGAAATATAATCGGGATGCAGTCGTAATGCTTTGAAAATTTCCTTCCGCAGCGTTTCCTGTTCCATTCTCTCACCTCCTCATTCCCTATTATGAAGAAAACAAAGTATAAAAGCAAAAAACCTGTTTTTTATTTAAGATTGGCAAATCACTCCAATCAGCGTATGAGGCGGATGGGCTTTTTCACTCAATTTTCACTGTCCTGTTGTATGTTGGAAACACATCAAAAAGAGGTGACGAATCAAGAAAGGGAGTGGGAAAGAAGATGAAATGGATCAAACGGGTGGATGGATGGCTATTGGCCATTGTCCTTATCTCTATTTTTCTTCATTTCTATCATATCGGCAACGCGGGGTCAAACGTATATTATACCGCGGCGGCGAAAAGCATGACGGCGAACTGGAAGGCGTTTTTTTTCGCGGCGCTTGATCCGGAAGGGTTTATTACCGTTGACAAGCCGCCGGTGGCGTTATGGTTTCAAGCGTTAAGCGTAGCCATCTTTGGTGTGAGCGACTGGAGCGTTCTGCTTCCGGAAGCACTCGCTGGCGTCGGTTCGACGCTGCTCGTTTATTTTATTGTCAAGCCGTTTGCCGGCAGGGCGGCCGCCAGATGGTCGAGTTTGATTTTCACTTGTACCCCTATTTTTGTGGCAGTGGCGCGCACGAACAATATTGATGCGATTTTAATTTTCACGTTGTTGGTGGCGGCATGGGCGCTGATGAAAGCCGTACAAAAACAGCGACTTTCGTGGCTGTTCGTCAGCTTTGCGCTTGTGGGCGTGGGCTTTAACATGAAAATGCTACAGGCGTATATGGTACTGCCGGCGTTTTATTTGTTCTATTGGCTGGCAGGAAAAGCGTCCTGGAAAAAGCGGCTCTGGCATTTGACGGCCGCTACTGTTGTCGTCTTGGCTGTTTCGCTTTCCTATGCGGTCATCATCGACGCGATTCCAAAAGATAAACGCCCGTATATCGGCAGCAGCCAAACGAATTCAGTACTCGAGCTGGCGCTTGGCTATAACGGGCTCGACCGTTTAACAGGAGCGGCAGGGCCGGGTGGGAAGCGGGCCATGCGTGGCGATATCGAATTCCAAGGCGGAAATGGGCAAACGAATCGTTCCGCAAACGAAGCTTCGCCTTCATCGCTTTCTGATCATCAAAACGATTCAATATATAGTCCGCCAAACCTAAACGGGGAACGGCCGATGGGCTCGTCTCGTCCAAACGGCGGACAGCCTCCTAGCGGAATGGGGGGAATCGGAAGAGGAGAAACGGGAGAACCTGGTGTGTTCCGCCTGTTTCAGCAGCAGTTAGCCGGACAAATCAGTTGGCTTCTGCCGTTTGTACTGTTTGTTACAATCGGGTTGTTTGCGTCGATCCGTCGGCAGCGGGCGATCACGCCGCTTCACCGATTTGTGTTGTTTTGGTTCGCTTGGCTCGTTCCGATGGCCGTGTTTTTTAGCGTCGCCGGGTTTTATCACCGCTATTATTTAAGCATGATGGCGCCGGCGATCGCGGTGCTGGTCGCGGTCGGAAGCGAACTGTTGTGGCAGTTTTATAAGGAACAGGGAGGTTTTTGGCAATGGCTGTTTCCTAGCGCGCTGCTTATGACGTTTTTGTTTGAATCGTATGTTGTATTTCAGCACCGCTCTTCCTTATCAAGCATTTGGCCGTTGTCGCTTGCGCTCTATGGACTGGCCGTCGTTTGCTTTCTTCACGCGTTTCGCCATCACAGGAAAGCGGCGCTCTATTTGAAAACAGCGAGCTTGCTTGGCCTTCTTGTCATGCCGTTTTATTGGTCGCTCACCCCGCTTTTGTATGGCGGAAATAGCGTGATTCCGTATGCCGGACCGGATTTAAAACGTCCGAACGAATACGGACAGCGCGCTTTCGGAGGCGGGGAAGAAAGAGAAGTCAATTCCGATTTGCTTGCTTATTTGGAAAAGCATTATAACGGCGAAAAATATTTAGCGGCAACAATCCGCGCCAATACAGCGGCCGAGCTGATGCTAAAGACGGATAAAGCGGTCATGGCGATGGGCGGATTTTTAGGGACGGACCCGGTGTTGACAACGGAACAATTAGCGAAAATGGCGAAAAACGGCGAAGTGAAATATTTTCTTATCTCCGGATTTGGCGGAGGCGGCGAAGGAAACAGCGAGCTGATTCAGTGGATTGAAACGCATTGTCAAGAAGTGCCGCAAGAGGAGTGGCAAACCAATGCGGCAACAGCGGAGCGCCAGAGCGAACAGGATGGGATGCCGTTGCCGATGGAGCGCGGTGTGAAGCTTTATAAATATGAAGGATAGGAGGTATGGTATATGGTAAAATATTCCGTGGTGATTCCAGTATATAATGAGGCGCTTGTCATTCGCGAGACATACCGCCGGCTAAAGCGCGTGATGGAACAAACCGATGGGCCGTATGAACTGTTGTTTGTCAACGACGGCAGCGAAGATGAAACGATTGACATCCTGAAAGAGCTTGCCGTGAAGGACGAAACGGTCAAATATGTGGATTTTTCCCGCAATTTTGGCCATCAAATCGCGATTACGGCTGGAATGGATTACGCGTCGGGAAAAGCGATCGTCATTATTGACGCCGATTTGCAAGATCCGCCCGAATTAATTTTAGAGATGATTGACAAATGGAAAGAAGGGTATGACGTTGTTTATGCGAAGCGCGTGAAACGAAAAGGGGAAACGATGTTTAAAAAAGTCACCGCCTATCTGTTTTACCGGGTGCTGCGGGCGGCGACCGAAATCGACATTCCTGTCGATACCGGCGATTTCCGCCTCATTGACCGGAAAGTGCGCGATCAGTTAGTCTATATGAGAGAGCGGAGCCGTTTTGTCCGCGGGCTCGTCAGCTGGGTCGGATTTAAGCAGACAGCTGTAGAATATGAGCGGGAGGAGCGGTTTGCCGGGGAAACGAAGTATCCGCTTAAGAAAATGATTCGCTTTTCGCTCGACGGGATCACTTCGTTTTCGTACAAACCGTTGAAGCTTGCCAGTTTGTTAGGCTTTCTCCTTTCCGCCTCAAGCGTGCTTGGCATCATCATCACTTTATATTTAAAGCTGTTTACGCATTCGACGGTGGCGGGATGGGCGTCGCTTTTCATGGCGACCTTATTGTGCAACGGCGTGATGTTTATGATGCTTGGCGTGATGGGGGAATATATCGGCCGCATTTATGATGAAGTGAAGCAGCGTCCTCTATATATCGTTAAAGATACATGGGGAGTTGGAACCAAGTATGAAAAAGTACCGTTTTATATGGAATGAACGAGAAAACATGCGAACGTTATGGCGCTTTTGCCTTGTCGGGGTCGGAAATACGTTCGTGGACTTTATTGTCTTTTTTCTTCTTACCTCGTTTGGCGTTTCCGCGTTACTAGCGCAAGTATGCTCTTATACCGCCGGCGTGGTCAACAGCTATGTGTGGAACAGGATGTGGACGTTTCAAGTAAAACGAAAAGCGAACATCGGAGAGTTTTTGCGTTTTATCGTGGTGAATGTGCTGTCGCTGGCAGTGACGCTCCTTCTGCTCTTTCTCTGCCGGGACGTTGGGCATTGGCCGCTATTTGCCGGAAAACTGATCGCGACGTTGGGAGGCATTGCCGTCAATTTTGCCGGCAGCCGCTTTTGGGTGTTTGCTTCGAAACCGTCCCATTCTTAACATGGGTGTACGACAAACTTTGTACACCCATGTTGATTGGTTAGACACCTAATATTTCGAATCGGATGAACAAGGATGTGTACCATATAATTGTCTTACCATTTTGAGGTTCCTTTTAACATGTTCGAGCTGTTTCATTCCAACCATAACCGAAAGAATTCCGTTAACCTGTAAAATGTCTGCCAGCAGATGATCGGGAGCGAGTCCATGTTTTATCATTTCTCCTGCGTGAAAAGGGGAGAACAATAGTCTTAATTTTCCATAAAAATAATGATACAATAATAATAGAAAGAAGCAGGATAGACGGATGGGAGCAGATAACTAAGTGATTTACTCTTTTGAACTGTTGTTTTTAGCGGTCGTTTCGTTTTTGCTGGCGTACTTTATCGGGGTGAAAAAATATACGTGGCTGTTGTCCGGATACAATCAGCGGCGCATTCGTGATCAAGAAAAACTGGCAGGAATGGTAGGAAAATATAATATGATCGTTGGCATTGCCGCAGCGGCTGGAAGCATGATTGATCATCCTGATACGATGGTTATTTTCCCAATTGCCGTTATTGGTCATGTGGCGCTTGCGGCTTACGCGAACGTCAAAATGGTAGAGTAAAAGCCGAATCCATTGCGTTGGATTCGGCTTTTTCCTTGTTAAGAGCGAATTTGTCCCGTGCCGTAGACGAGCGATTTGGTTGTCGTGATCGCGCGCAATCCCATCGGACCGCGGGCGTGCAGTTTTTGCGTGCTGATGCCGATTTCCGCCCCGTAGCCAAACTGCTCGCCGTCGGTGAAGCGGGTCGAGGCGTTGTGGTAAAGCACGGCGGCGTCAATCGCTTGGAAAAAGAAGCGGACGTTGTCGTTTTGCTCGGAAATAATTGCCTCAGAATGTTTCGTGCCATAGCGGTTAATATGGTCGACCGCTTCTTTGACGTCTTGCACGAGCTTGACGGCTAAAATCGGCGCCAAATATTCGGTGCTCCAGTCGGCTTCGGTAGCCTGCTGGATAAAGGAATACGATGAAGTAAGCTGCGAGTCGCCGCGCAGCTCGACGCCGCGCGCGTGGAGCGCTTCGATGAGTTCGCCGATATACGGCCAGTTTTGATGGATTAACACCGTTTCCACCGCATTGCAGACGGATGGGCGCTGCAATTTCGCGTTCAATACAATATCGATTGCCATTTGCTTTTGCGCGGATTCATCGATGAAAATATGGCAGTTGCCGACACCAGTCTCAAGCACGGGAACGGTGGCGTTTTCGATAACGGAGCGAATCAGCCCGGCCCCGCCGCGCGGAATTAATACGTCTAAGTAGCCGTTTAAACGAAACATTTGCTGGGCCGTCTCCCGGCTCGTGTCTTCAAGAAGCTGGATGGCATCGGCAGGGATGGCGGAATCGCGAAGCGCCTCCTTCATGACATGGACGAGTGCTTTGTTTGAATGAAGCGCGGAGGAGCTGCCCCTCAATAAGACGGCGTTTCCCGTTTTTAAGCAAAGGCTCGCGGCATCGACGGTGACGTTTGGGCGCGCTTCGTACACCATGCCGATGACGCCGAGCGGCACGCGCACTGTTTGAATGCGAAGCCCGTTTGGCCGCGTCCATTCTTCGACTATTTCGCCGATTGGGTCAGGAAGACCCGCAACTTGACGGACGCCATTGACGATTTGCTCGATTCGTTCGCTGGTTAGCTGCAATCGGTCGATTAAGGCAGGAGAAAGACCTTGTTCTTTTCCAAGTGCCACATCTTTTTCATTTTCTTGCAAAATCCACTCTTTTTGTTTGATCAGCGCTTCGGCGATGCGCGTCAATGCTTCGTTTTTTTCTTCCGTGGACAGGAGGGCTAGCGTTTTCGCTGCTTGTTGCAGCCGCTTGGCTTTGGTAAGCAATTCGTTCATTTGATAACACTCTCCTTTCGCAATGATACCCAATTGTCGCGGTGGATCACTTCAGGGCGATGGTTAATCGAATATTTTTTTGCCTCGTTGCTAGGAAGGCCTTTGACTTGTTCTAAATCGCCAGAGGAGTAATACACTTGGCCGCGGCCGATGACGGCTCCTTTTCGGTTGATGACCTCGACGACATCCATGGCGGAAAACGTGCCAAAAACGGCAGTAACGCCGGCAGGAAGCAAGCTTTTTCCACGCTGCAATAGGGCGGTTTCCGCACCTTCGTCAATTTCGATTTTTCCGGAGACCGGCGCATGGTATGCAATCCATTGTTTGCGCATTTGCATATGTCCATGAAACGGAGCGCCGATATACGTCCCGTCTCCTTTTCCTTCCAAAATGTCGCAAAGCTTTTCTTTCCCTGTACCCGTTCCGACAAAGACGCTTACCCCAAACGAGAGCGCTTTTTGTGCGGCGAGAAGCTTAGATTTCATGCCGCCTGTTCCGACCGCGGAGCCGCTGCCGCCCGCCGCTTCAATCATTTCATCGGTAACATTCGGAAGAAACGCGTATTTTTTCGCCTTCGGATTTGTTTTCGGATTATCATCGTACAGCCCGTTAATATCGGTTAAGATAATGAGCGCATCCGCGTGCAAAAAGCCGCTGACAAGGGCGGAAAGCATATCGTTGTCGCCAAACGTCAATTCCTCGACGGACACGGAATCGTTTTCGTTAATGATCGGCAAAACCCCGCATGCCAGCAATGTGGTGATCGTGGAAAATAAATTATGAAACCGTTCGCGGCTATAAAAATCTTCTCTTGTTAATAAAATTTGTCCCGTCGTAATGCCGAACTGTTTGAACGCGGAAATATAGCCTTGCATGAGCAGCCCTTGCCCGACCGCCGCCGCTGCTTGCTTTCCCGCCTTAGTCGTCGGCCGCGATGGATAGCCAAGCGGTCCGAATCCGGCGGCGACCGCGCCTGACGTAATTAAAATCACCTCATGGCCGAGCTGTTTGAGGTAGGCGATTGCTTCCACATGGTCATGAAGTTTTTCATCACAAAGCGCGCCTTTCGCGTCCGTTAATGAGCTGCTTCCGATTTTCACGACGACTCGCTGCTTTTTCATGCGCATCCTCCTTTCTGGTTGCCAATAAAAAACGCTTTTTCCCTTCCTTGCAAAAGGACGGAAAAAGCGTTCCGCGGTACCACCTTTTTTGGCGCATCATGCGCCCACCTCTTGCCCGTAACGAGGGCGGACG
The DNA here is from genome assembly GCF_000632515.1 of Parageobacillus genomosp. 1. GTDB lineage: Bacteria > Bacillota > Bacilli > Bacillales > Anoxybacillaceae > Saccharococcus. Next base: position 2,119,523 of record NZ_CM002692.1, on the reverse strand, counting down.
GCTTATGTTTGCATAAGCGGCCTTTTTAGGGCAGGTTCAATCGACTTCCCGTGAGGAACCTTCCAGCCTACGAGTTCCACTCTCTTGCACGTTCCATCGATTTACTAGTCCCGTACCGTTTTCCGTATCAATGGTTTGTTAGAAATTATCCATACAAATCAGAAAATTGTCAAGGGATTTTTCTTCGACAACAATACCGCGAAATAATGCCCAAACGACCACGAACCCAATCAATGGCACAGCAAAATCGAACATAATAAACTCTCCCTCTATTTCCATTATATTGGAATTGTAATATATGATCACGCATGAATTCAAGCAGTTTCCAATTTTGACAAAATAAAAGCGATAATTACTTTAAAATAAATACAATTGTCATTTTATTTAAAAAAATGGTACAATACTAAAAACATCGAGCCTACAATACTACTATTTGGAGGGATTTAGATTGAGAGAACTTCGCAGCAATATGATCAAAAAAGGGTTTGACCGGGCGCCGCACCGCAGTTTGTTGCGCGCGGCAGGAGTAAAAGAAGAAGATTTTGACAAGCCGTTTATCGCTGTAGTGAACTCGTATATTGATATTATTCCGGGACACGTTCATTTGCAGGAGTTCGGGCAACTTGTCAAAGAAGCGATTCGCGAAGCGGGCGGGGTCCCGTTTGAAATGAATACGATCGGCGTCGATGACGGCATCGCGATGGGGCATATCGGTATGCGCTATTCGCTGCCAAGCCGTGAAATTATCGCGGATTCGATCGAAACGGTCATTTCTGCGCATTGGTTTGACGGAATGGTTTGCATTCCAAACTGTGACAAAATTACGCCGGGCATGATGATGGCAGCGATGCGGTTAAACATTCCGACGATTTTCGTCAGCGGCGGGCCGATGAAGGCTGGGGTGACGAGCGACGGGCGCAAAATTTCGCTTTCTTCCGTATTTGAAGGGGTCGGCGCCTATCAAGCAGGGAAAATTGATGAAAAAGGATTGCAGGAATTAGAAAAATACGGCTGTCCGACGTGCGGCTCCTGTTCGGGCATGTTTACGGCCAACTCGATGAACTGCTTGGCGGAAGCGTTAGGGCTTGCGTTGCCAGGCAACGGCACGATTTTAGCGGTAGATCCGGCCCGGAAAGAATTGGTTCGCCAATCGGCAAAACAATTAATGTATTTGATCGAGCATGACATTAAACCGCGCGATATTGTTACGGAAAAAGCGATCGACAATGCGTTTGCGCTGGATATGGCGCTTGGCGGCTCGACGAACACCGTCTTACATACGCTGGCGATTGCCAATGAAGCGGGAATCAACTATTCGCTCGAGCGAATTAACGAAATTGCCGCGCGCGTTCCGCACCTTGCCAAACTAGCGCCGGCTTCCGATGTGCATATTGAAGATTTGCACGAAGCGGGAGGCGTATCGGCGGTATTACATGAATTAGCGAAAAAAGAAGGAACGCTTCATCTCGATACGTTGACCGTGACCGGAAAAACGCTTGGGGAAAACATCGCCGGCTGTGAAGTCAAAGACTATAACGTCATCCGCCCAATCGATAATCCGTATTCCGAAACAGGCGGGCTTGCCGTATTGTTCGGAAATCTCGCTCCGGATGGCGCGATCATTAAAACAGGCGGCGTGCAAGACGGCATTACGCGCCATGAAGGACCGGCGATCGTATTTGATTCGCAAGAAGAGGCGCTCGAAGGTATCGCAAGCGGCAAAGTAAAACCAGGCCATGTTGTCGTCATCCGCTATGAAGGGCCAAAAGGCGGGCCAGGAATGCCGGAAATGCTTGCGCCAACTTCGCAAATCGTCGGTATGGGGCTTGGCACGAAAGTCGCGCTCATCACCGACGGACGGTTCTCGGGGGCCTCGCGCGGTTTATCGGTTGGACACGTTTCTCCGGAAGCGGCGGAAGGCGGTCCGATTGCCTTTATTGAAGACGGCGACATCATTGAGATCGATATTACGAACAGAACGATTAACGCAAAGCTTTCTGATGAAGAATGGGAAAAACGGAAAGCGAACTGGAAAGGGTTTGAACCAAAAGTAAAAACCGGTTATCTCGCGCGCTACTCGAAGCTCGTTACTTCCGCAAGCACGGGCGGGATTATGAAAATTTAACAGTCTATCAAAACCTGTTCGACCAGAGCGGACAGGTTTTGTTTTTACAAAAAATTGATTTGGAAACGCTTACAATTAAGGTAAAGGTGTATATGATAGAAATATAGGAGGGATTAGATGAACGAAACGAATAAACGAATGGAAACGATCGTTATTCATCATGGGTATGATGCGAAACAGCATCTTGGCAGTTTGTCGATGCCGATTTTTCAAACATCGACGTTTACGTTTGACACGGCGGAACAAGGAGAAGCACGCTTTGCCGGGCAAGAAGACGGCTATATTTATTCACGTCTTGCCAATCCGACGGTGCGAGTGCTGGAAGAAAAAATGGCATGTTTGGAAGGAGGGGAAGCGGCGCTTGCGTTTAGTTCCGGGATGGCGGCCGTGTCTGCGGTATTGTTTGCGTTAACAAAAGCCAATGACCATATTATATGTTCGCAAGGAGTATACGGCTGTACGTTTGGTCTGTTGCAGCTGTTGAAAAGGAAATATCATGTTTCCCATGATTTTTGCGCGATGGAATCGGAAGAGGAGATCCGCCGCCTTATCCGCCCGGAAACGGTTTGCATTTATGTCGAAACGCCAATTAATCCAACAATGAAACTCATCGATTTGCAAATGGTCGTGAAAGTGGCAAAAGAGCATGGCATTGCGGTTGTGGTGGACAATACGTTTTGTTCGCCGTATTTGCAGCGGCCGCTTGAATTTGGCTGTGATGTCGTCGTGCATAGCGCGACAAAATATATCGGCGGCCATGGCGATGTCATTGCCGGCATCGCGGTCGGGAAAAGAGAATTGATGGAGGAAATCGCGAAAACGACGCAAAAAGATATTGGCGGCGTTCTTTCCCCGTTTGACGCTTGGCTATTGTTGCGGGGATTAAAGACGCTTCCGGTACGGATGGACCGGCATTGCGATAATGCAGAGAAAATTGTGGAACGGTTAAAAACACATCCCCTCGTTGAACGCGTTTGCTACCCTGCTGATCCAGACAATCGCGATTATCCGATTTATCAAAAACAAATGAAACGCGGGGGCGGCTTAGTTTCGTTTGAAATCAAAGGAACAAAACAGGACGCCCAGCGCTTTCTCAATCATCTTCAACTCATTCAAATCGCCGTCAGCCTTGGCGATACGGAAACGTTAATTCAACATCCGGCAACGATGACCCATTCCGTAGTGCCGGAAGAGGAAAGAATAAAGATGGGGATCAGCGACCAATTGATTCGTTTATCCGTTGGGTTGGAGGCGTGGGAAGATATTTGGAATGATTTAGAGCAGGCGTTATTTTCTTTAGAATAAAACATGACTAATTAAGGTCTTTCCATGTTTTTGATTTAGGAAAGACCATTATTTTTGAAATTCTTCTTTTTTACGTAAAAGCAATAAAATAATAGTTGACAATTTAGAATATTAGCGATATTTTTAACTTAAATATGATGATAAATATATATTACGTTGTATAAACGTGATATATATTTATTTTTTTAAAATATCAATGAAAGCGCTTTAAAAAAGGGAGGATGGGCGTAATGATTTTGCATCGCATCGAAACGGCTTCGAGAGCGGAAATGGAAGCGTTGCAGCTCGAGAGGCTGCAACAAACGGTCAAGCGGGTATACGAGCATGTGCCATTTTATCGCCAAAAGCTCGATGAAAATGGCGTAAAGCCGGAGCATATTCGCACGCTGGATGATGTGAAGAAGCTGCCGTTTACAACGAAAAAAGATTTGCGGGACCATTATCCGTTTGGGCTGCTTGCCGTCAGAATCCAGGATTGCGTCCGCGTTCACGCCTCGAGCGGAACGAGCGGAAAGCCGACGGTGGTGGCGTATACGAAAAACGACATTGACCATTGGGCAGATGTGGTGGCGCGTGCGATTACCATTGCCGGCGGAGAGCCGGGGCATATTGTGCACAACGCCTACGGATACGGGCTGTTTACCGGCGGGCTTGGGCTCCATTACGGAAGCGAGCGGTTAGGCGCGGTAGCCATCCCGGTGTCGGGAGGAAATACGGACCGGCAAATCATGATCATTGAAGATTTTCAGCCGGATATTATTTGCGCTACTCCTTCCTATGTGCTGAACATTGCCGAGCGAATGAAAGAGCTTGGCAAAGATCCAAGGAAAACGTCGCTGAAATACGGGATTTTCGGAGCGGAACCGTGGTCGGAGGAAATGCGGAGAACGTTGGAAGAAACGTTTGCGATTAAAGCGTGCGATATTTACGGGCTGAGCGAAGTCGTCGGACCTGGCGTCGCCATGGAGTGCCATGAGGCGCAAAACGGCCTGCATGTGGCGGAAGATCATTTCTTTGTTGAAGTGATCAATCCGAAAACGCTTGAACCGGTCGAAGAAGGGGAAGAAGGCGAACTTGTCTTTACGAGTCTGACCAAAGAAGCGTTTCCGGTCATCCGCTATCGCACGGGCGATATCGCTTCGATTACGAAAGAACGGTGTATTTGCGGCCGGACGACAACAAGAATGTCGAGAATTAAAGGCCGTGTTGACGATATGCTAATCATCCGCGGCGTCAACGTCTTTCCATCGGAAATCGAGCATCATTTATTGACGGTACCGGAACTTGCCCCTCATTATCAGCTGCATCTTTTCCGCAAAGGAACACTCGATGTCGTGGAGCTGCAAGTCGAAGTTAGCGACCGCTTCTATCAAGAAGTCGGTGAAAATCTTCACGATGAACGCGTTCATTCCTTAGCAAAGCAAATACAGTATCTATTGAAAACGAATCTCCTTGTATCCATTGATGTTCATGTGCATCCTCCTAAATCGCTTCCTCGTTCGGAAGGAAAAGCGGTCCGTGTCGTCGACCGTCGCAAAGAAAAGGCGTTATTATAAGAAAATTAACAATTTTATAGTTGCAAACTTTATAACGTTATTTTATAATTACGTTAAATAAACGTTATATAATAAATTGGGAGGGGCAAAAGAAAATGCCTGTTGTCACATCGTTTAGGCGATTGTCAGAAGAGGAAAAGTATGAGCGGTTTATGCAAAGAATTGAAGCGGGGGAAAAAATCGAAGCAGACGATTGGATGCCAGAAGACTATCGCATGACGCTGATCAAACTTATTTCGATGCACGGGATCAGCGAAGTGATGGGAGCGCTTCCGGAAAAAGAATGGGTTCCGAAAGCTCCTTCCTTAAAAAGAAAGCTTGGCATTATGGCGAAAGTGCAGGATGAAATGGGGCATGGCCAGCTTCTGCTTCGTGTTGCCGAAGACTTAATGGCCCCGCTTGGAAAAACACGCGAGGAAATTATGCAAGATTTGTTTAATGGAGATTTGAAGTTTCATAATGTGTTCCATATGCCTGCGCCGACTTGGGCGGACGCCGGTTTAATCGGCTGGCTCGTCGACGGGGCAGCGATCATCACGCAGACCAATATGCTTGATGCTTCTTACGGGCCGTATGCGCGGGCGCTAAAGCGCATTTGCGCCGAAGAAGTGTTCCACGCCCAGCACGGCGAATCGATCATTATGGCGCTCGCTGAAGGAACGAAGGAGCAAAAAGAAATGCTTCAGGACGCGCTCAACCGCTGGTGGGAAGCGCTGCTGATGTTCTTCGGTCCGGAAAGCGCGGCGACGACAGGAACGTCCAAACAAGACATTACGATTAAATACCGCATTCGTACGAAAACAAATGAACAATTGCGCCAAGATTTCTTTACAAAATATGTGCCGCGCATTTTGGCGCTTGGACTGAAACTTCCAGATGAAACGATGCATTTTGATGAAAAGCAAGGAAATTGGATTTACAAACAGCCGGATTGGAACAAGTTTAAAGAAATCATCCGCAACAACGGACCAAAATCAAAAGAGCGGCTTCGCCTTCGCGAATTGGCTTACTACCATAACGCTTGGGTTCGCGAAGCGTTAAGCGGCCAATCAGCAGCAGTGTGAAAAGTGGGGGAATTGAGAATGAGTAATGGCGCAAAAGGATTTTATCAAGTGTTTGAGGTATTTAGCAGGAAAAATGATATGGCACCGCTCCAGCATCAATTCAGCCTGCTTGCTCCAAACCATGAAATCGCGCTGGTGATGGCGCAGGAAAATTTCATGCGGCGTGAGCCGGTGTCTGATATATGGGTCGTGAAACGCTCCGATATCCGCATGATGACGGAGGATGAAAAAGCATCGTTGCAGCGGCTCGATAATAAAGATTATCGTACTACAAAAGGGTATGGATACTTGAAAAAGAAATGGCGTCAATACGAACAGCAAATGCTCGATGAAAAAGAGATTCTTTCGTGGAAGGGCGAGATCAGGCGATGAAAATCACGAAACCAGAGGAACTTCATCAACATCCCGAATATAAAGAAGCGCTTGTCGAGCTGTTGTTCCAGCTCGCGGATGATGATTTTATCCTTGCTTACCGCGGCTCGGAATGGCTCGGACTTGCGCCGCATATCGAAGAGGATATTGCGTTTTCGTCGATCAATCAAGATATGATGGGCCATGCGGCCATGTATTATCAGCTGCTTGAGGACATCGGCGTCGGGAAAGCGGATGAGCTGGCGCACGCCCGCCCGTCCTCTGCAAGGCGCAACGCGGTGTTATTGGAAGAAGTGAACGGCCCCGGCCATTATTTGCACGAGCCTCGCTATGACTGGGCGTTCACCGTTGTCCGCCACTACTTTTACACGCAGGCAAAAAAAGTGCGCATCGATTCGCTGAAGCAAAGCTCATACGAACCGCTTGCCCACGTTGCGGTCAAAATCAATATGGAGCTGTATTACCATCTCCTGCATTGGCAAACATGGTTTATTCAACTTACGAATGCGCCTGGAGAGGCGCGCGAACGGATGAAAAATGCGGTAGCGAAAGTATTGGACGATTTTGGCGGCGTGCTGACGCTCGGGCCGAAAGGAGAACAAATGGCGGAATTCGGGCTGATTGACAGCGAAGCCGTGCTGACGCAGCGCTTCGTGCAGGTGATGGAACCGATTTTTGCTAAGGTGAATCTCGAGCTGCCAAGCGAGTTTGCCATGAAGCGCGGCAACGGCCGCAACGGAGAGCATACCGCCGATTTAGATGAAGCGCTCGCGACGCTTTCAGAAGTATATCGCCTCGATCCACAAGCCGCTTGGTAGTTTGCAAGTTTGTGAGAAAGAAGTGATCACAATGGTATCTCATTTGACGATCGAAACGATTTTTCAAGCACTCGATGCCGTGAAAGATCCGGAAATCGATTCGGTCAGCGTCATTGATTTAGGGATGGTCGAAGACGTGCAGCTGCAGCATGGTGAAGTGACCGTCAAGCTGCTTCCGACGTTTATCGGCTGTCCCGCCCTCGATATCATCCGGCAGCGTGTCGAACAGACATTGCTAAAAATAGAAGGAATTCAACGTGTGACGGTTGAATTCATCCATCATCCACCATGGACGTCTGATCGCATCACGGAAAGAGGAAGAGAAAAATTAAAAGAGTTTGGCATCGCGCCGCCGCCGCGGCAAATCGGCCCAAACGGCGAGTGGCATGTCGAATGCCCGTATTGCGGGTCCGCCTTGACGGTGATGGAAAACTTATTCGGTCCGACCGCCTGCCGCAGCATTTTTTACTGCAAGCAGTGCAAAAATCCATTCGAAACAATGAAACCGGTTTCAACATGGATGTGAAAAATTTAAATAGAAAAGGAGAAGAGAACGATGGTAAAAATGATTGCCCTTTATAAACAGCCGAAAGATAAGGAAAAATTTGATGAGCATTATTTTCAGACGCATGTGCCGATTACGGCGAAAATTCCAGGGCTTCGCAACATGAAAGTGACGAAAATTACCGGCACGCCGATGGGAGGAGAGAGCGAATATTACTTATTATGCGAAATGTACTATGACAGCTATGAGGCGTTCAAGGAAGCGATGAAGACGAGCGAAGCGAAAGCGTCCGCCAAAGACTTAATGTCCTTTGCCGGCGATCTCGTCACATTGATGGTTGGCGAGGAAGTGGAAAATGACTGAGTTTGCCTATATCCGCACGCGTGTCGAAGGGGAAATTGCCGTTGTCGAGCTCTACCGTCCCGATGTATTGAACGCATTAAACCGGCAGATGGTGACCGAAATTGTTTCCGCGCTCGAGGCGTATGACCGCAATGACGAGGTGCGCGTCATTGTCCTTACGGGAAGCGGGCGCGCATTCGCCGCCGGAGCGGACATTGATGAGATGGCAGGCGACGATCCGATCAAGCTCGAATTATTGAATCAATTTGCTGAATGGGACCGCCTCTCTCTCATTAAAAAGCCTATGATTGCCGCCGTCAACGGGTTTGCGTTAGGGGGAGGATTTGAGCTGGCCCTCAGCTGCGATTTGATTGTTGCCGCAGAGACGGCGGAATTCGGCTTTCCGGAAGTCAACATCGGCGTGATGCCGGGCGCGGGCGGAACGCAACGCCTGACGAAACTCATCGGCAAAACGAAAGCGCTCGAGTGGCTGTGGACCGGAGAGCGCATGTCGGCAAAGGAAGCGCACGCGCTAGGGATTGTCAATCGCGTCGTTGCCCCTGAGTTATTGCTTGAAGAAACGATGCGGTTGGCGCGAAAATTGGCCGCCAAACCTCCTTTATCGCTTCGCCTTATTAAGGAAGCCGTGAATAAGGCGGTCGATTACCCTCTATACGAGGGCATGCAGTTTGAGCGGAAAAATTTCTATCTTCTTTTTGCTTCCGAAGACCAAAAAGAAGGCATGGCGGCGTTTATCGAAAAGCGGAAGCCGCGTTTTCAAGGAAGATAAAGGAGAGATGGCAATGTATGAAACGATCCGCTATGAAGTGCAAAACAACGTCGCATGGCTGACGTTAAACCGCCCCGATAAGTTGAACGCGTTTACCGAGCAGATGAATAAAGAAATCACAAATGCCCTGAAACAAGCGGCAAAGGACGACAAAGTCCGCTGCCTCGTCATCACCGGCGCGGGGCGGGCGTTTTGTTCGGGGGAAGATCTCGGCGGCGTGACGGAAGAAATGAACCACGGCGAAGTGCTAAGAACGCGGTATGCGCCGATGATGAAAGCGCTCTACTATTTAGAAAAACCGGTTATTGCGGCGGTCAATGGCGTTGCCGCCGGCGCGGGAATGAGCTTGGCGCTTGCCTGCGATTTTCGGCTCGTTTCCGAGAAAGCAAGCTTTGTCGAAGCGTTTATTCATGTTGGCCTTATTCCTGATGCAGGAAATTTATATTATTTGCCGCGTCTCATCGGCCACGCCAAAGCGCTTGAATTAGCCGTTTTGGGCGAAAAAATTTCCGCGCAAAAAGCGGCCGAGCTCGGGCTGGCGACCGCGGTCGTTTCGGAGGCAGCATGGGAAGAAGAGGTGCAGCGCTTCGCCGAGCGGCTGGCCGCCATGCCGACGAAAGCGATCGGTTTGATCAAACGTTTGTTGCGCGAGAGCTGGCATTGCACCTTTGAAGAGTATTTAGAAAAAGAAGCATACGGCCAGCGCATTGCCGGGCTGACCCAAGACCATCGCGAAGGCATTCGCGCTTTCTTCGAAAAACGCAAAGCCGTCTTTCAAGGAAAATAAGGAAGAAGGAGTGGGAGAAAAATGGCAACGGTAAAAGAATCCAAAATGGAAGTACTTGCAACGAAACGGGATATGTATCATCTCATTATTAACGGAGAGCGCGTCGAAAGCGCTTCGGGCGAAACGTTCGTCACCTACAACCCGGCGACAGGCGAGCCGGTCGCAAAAGTAGCGAAAGGGACGAAAGAAGACGCGGAACGCGCGATCCAAGCGGCGCGCCAAGCGTTTGACCACGGCAAATGGCGCCACTTCCCTGTGCAAAAGCGGGCGCGGGTGTTAAATAAAATCGCTTCGATTATGCGCGCTCGTTTCAACGAATTAGTAGAGTTAGAGATTTTAGATACGGGAAAAGCGCTGTCTGCCGCCCAAGGACAAGTGATGCAGGCAATTGAAGATTTTGAGTTTTTTGCGAGCGCCATTATCGGCCATCGCGGCACCGTCAACAACATGCCGGGTTCGTTCCATAACTTTACGGAAAAAGAGCCGGTCGGGGTGTGTGCGCAAATTATACCGTGGAACTATCCGCTCATGATGGCGGCGTGGAAAATCGCGCCGGCGATTGCCGCAGGCTGCTCCGTCGTCGTCAAACCGGCTTCGCTGACGCCGCTTACCTGCATTGTGCTGGCGGAAATTTGCCACGAAGCCGGCGTTCCGGAAGGAGTTGTCAACGTCGTTACCGGATCAGGCTCGGAAGTCGGCAATTATTTAGTGGAGCACCCGCTTGTCGATAAAGTGGCGTTTACCGGTTCGACGCCGGTCGGGAAGGATATTATGGAAAAAGCGTCGAAAACATTAAAACGAGTCACCTTGGAGCTTGGCGGCAAATCGCCAAACATCATTTTCGAAGATGCCGATATCGACGCGGCCGTTGCTGGCTCCTTATTCGGAATTTTCTATAACAGCGGCCAATCATGTGAAGCGCGCTCCCGCTTATATGTACACGAAAGCATTTATGATCAATTTATGGAAAAATTTGTGGAAAAGACGAAACAATTAAAGCTCGGCGACCCGTTTGATCAAGATACCCATGTCGGCGCTATTATCAGCCGTGAGCAATTGGAAGTGATTGACGGCTATGTTAAGTCGGCAATCGCCGACGGCGCCACGGTCGTAGCGGGCGGAAAGGAAGCGAAAGTGGAAGGGTTTGAAAACGGATTCTGGTATGAGCCGACGATTATTACGAATGTCAACCATGACATGAAAGCGGTCAGGGAGGAAATTTTCGGTCCGGTTGTCGTCGTGATGAAATTTAGCGATGAGAAAGAAGCGATCCAGCTTGCTAATGACAGCGACTATGGGCTCGCCTCCGCCATTTGGACGAAAGACCATGGCCGCGCCATTCGCGTCGCCAAACAAATTCAAGCTGGCATCGTCATGATCAACAGCCCGTTCTCCGCGTTTCCGGGCACGCCGTTTGGCGGATATAAACAGTCCGGCTTCGGCCGTGAACTGTGCATTGAAGCGCTTGATTTGTATACGGAAACGAAAAGCATTCTTTCTTACTACGGAAGCCGTCCGCTCAATCCGTTTGGCGTGTAAACAAATATGGCAGCAAAGCACTCTATCCGGCAGGGTGGGGTGCTTATTTTCCATTGTCTAACATACATATCGAACGATGAAGGAGGGGTTTTTATGATTCACCGTATTGTTGTCATTGGATCTGGCGTCATGGGGAGAGGAATTGCCTATGTCAGTGCCGTCGGAGGTTTTGAAACGATTCTCGTCGATGTGAAGGAAGAACAGCTAGAAAGCGCGAAACAAGAAATCACCACGATTTTTGTGCAAGCCGTCTCCCGCGGCAAATTGACGGAAGCCGAGCGGCAGGAAGCGGAAGCGCGCCTGCGTTATTCCTTGGATTTAGCCGAGGCGGTGCGGGAAGCGGACTTAGTGATTGAAGCCGTCCCGGAAAAATTAGAGGTGAAAAAGCAAGTATTTGAAACGATCGACAAGCATGCGCCGGCGTCTTGTTATTTTGCGACGAACACCTCGACGATGAGCCCGACGGAAATCGGCTCGTTTACGAAGCGGCCGGAAAAAGTGATCGCGATGCACTTTTTCAATCCGGTCCACAAAATGAAGCTCGTCGAAATCATCCGCGGCTTAGAAACGAGCGATGATACAGTCAACGTTATTCAGCAAGTCGCGGAAAAAATGGGCAAAGAAACGGTCGTCGTGAACGAGTTTCCGGGATTTGTGACAAGCCGCATCAGCGCATTAATCGGCAACGAAGCGTTTTATATGCTTCAAGAAGGAGTCGGAACGCCGGAACAGATTGACAAGGCGATTAAACTTGGCCTCAATTTTCCGATGGGTCCGTTTGAGCTCGCCGATTTAGTCGGGCTGGATACAAGGTTGAACAATTTAAAATATTTGCATGAAAAGCTAGGAGAAAAATACCGCCCTGCTCCGCTCCTCGAGCAATACGTGAAAGCGGGACGGCTTGGCCGCAAAACAGGAAAAGGGGTATATGATTACACCAAACAAGAAAACAAGGGGGACGAATCATGTTAAGAGAAGTCGTGATTGTCGATGCGGTGCGCACGCCAATCGGGAGATATAAAGGAGCGCTCAAAGACGTCCGTCCCGATGATTTGGCGGCGACGGTCATCCGTGCGCTCGTGGAGCGCAATCCGAGTCTTCCGGTCGAACAAATTGAAGATGTGGTGTTTGGCAACGCCAATCAGGCGGGGGAAGATAACCGCAACGTCGCACGCATGGCGGCGCTGCTCGCGGGCTTGCCGATCGAAGTGGCGGGAACGACGGTAAACCGCCTGTGCGGCTCGGGGCTCGATGCCGTCAATTACGCGGCGCGTGCGATTATGACAGGAGAGGCGGAAATCATGATTGCCGGCGGAACGGAAAGCATGACGCGCGCGCCGTTTGTCATGGCAAAGCCAAGCGCCGATTTTCCGCGCGGGAATATCGAAATGTTTGATACGACGATCGGCTGGCGTTTTATCAATCCAAAAATGGAGGAAATGTACGGCACCGACAGCATGCCGCAGACGGCGGAGAATGTCGCGAAACGGTTTGGCATCACTCGGGAGGAACAGGATGAATTTGCTTATGAAAGCCAAATGAAAGCGAAAAAAGCCATTGAAACGAACCGTTTTGCCGATGAATTAGTACCGGTCGTCTACCATGACCGAAAAGGGAATCGCGTCGTCGTCGACAAAGATGAACACCCGCGTCCGGATACGACGCTCGAAAAGCTGGCCAAACTGCCGCCGCTGTTTGAAAACGGCACGGTGACAGCGGGGAACGCTTCCGGCGTCAACGACGGGGCAGCGGCGCTGCTTTTGATGAGCGCGGAAAAAGCAAAGGAGCTTGGGATGAAACCGCTCGCTAAATACGTCACGTCCGCCGTGGCGGGCGTAGAGCCGGCCGTGATGGGAATCGGTCCGGTCTTCGCGACGAGAAAAGCGCTTCGCCGCGCCGGCTTGGCGATCGATGACATCGGCCTCGTTGAATTGAACGAAGCGTTTGCCTCGCAATCGATCGAATGCATCCGCCAGCTGGAATTAGACCGCGCGAAGGTCAATGTCAACGGCGGCGCGATCGCCCTTGGGCATCCGCTTGGTGCCAGCGGCGCCCGCATTTTGACGACGCTTATTTATGAAATGAAAAAACGAGGCGTGAAATACGGCCTGGCGACGATGTGCATCGGCGTCGGACAAGGAATTGCCACGATCGTGGAAAATACGGAGGAGTAAAGAGGGGAACGGTATGGAAGTGATGATGGCCAACGTGCTTTGCGAAAAACGGACGCCGCAATTTACCGGGGAGTGACCCGCCTAGCGGGCCTCCTTTTTTTGTTTCACGCTTTTTATCCGTTCGTCTTGTCAACGTTATAAAAATTTGTTACGATTATGTCTTGAAAACAAGATAAAGGGTGTCGACCATGAGCATGAATACGCGATCAATGATTTTTACGATTTATGGCGATTACATCCGCCATTATGGCAATGAAATTTGGATCGGCAGTTTAATCCGGCTGCTGAAAGAGTTTGGCCATAACGACCAGGCGGTGCGCGCGGCGATTTCGCGCATGAGCAAACAAGGATGGGTCAAAGCGGAAAAACGCGGCAATAAAAGCTACTATTCGCTCACTGAACGTGGAGTAAAGCGGATGGAAGAAGCGGCAAAACGCATTTATAAAATCCGCCCCGAAAAATGGGACGGCAAGTGGCGTATTTTAGTGTATACGATTCCAGAAGAAAAGCGGAGCGTGCGCGACGAATTGCGCAAAGAGCTCGTGTGGAGCGGATTTGGCACGATCTCCAACAGCTGCTGGATTTCGCCGAACAACTTGGAAAAGCAAGTGTACGACCTGATCGATAAATATGAGATTGAACCGTACGTCGATTTTTTTATTGCCCAATATGACGGTCCGCATACGAATAAGCTGTTAGTCGAGAAATGCTGGAATTTAGAAGAAATCAATCAAAAATATGAGGAGTTTATTTCCGTCTACAGCCAAAAATACATTATCGACAAACATAAAATCCAGCGCGGGGAAATGTCCGACGCCGAATGTTTTGTCGAGCGGACGAAGCTCGTGCATGAGTACCGCAAGTTCCTCTTTATCGATCCGGGCCTGCCGGAGGAGCTGCTGCCGAACGAATGGATGGGCAGCCATGCCGCGGCGCTGTTCAGCGACTATTACAAGGAATTGGCCATGCCGGCGAGCCGCTTTTTTGAGTCAGTGTTTATGGACGGAAATGAACTCGAGAAAAAAGATGAAGAGTATAATGTGTACGACCATCCTTTTATTGTGGAGTGATGCTTTTCTGCGAAAAAGCGGAAACGCGCTGCCTTGAAAAAGCAGCGCGTTTTCTTTCATTTGTTGTGGCTCGCTAGCAATTGACGGTACTCTTTTCCTTTTTGCACATACGTGTCAATGGATAGTTGAATCAATGCCAAGTCTTTCTCCGTAATTTCGCGCACGACTTTGCCTGGAGACCCGACGACCAGCGAGCGCGGCGGAATTTTTTTGCCGGAAGGAATGAGCGTGTTGGCGCCGATGATGCATTCTTCGCCGATTTCCGCCCCGTCTAAAATCGTCGATCCCATGCCGATAATCGACCGTTTCCGAATCGTGCAGCCGTGCAAAATCACATTATGCCCGACCGTCACTTCATCTTCGACAACAAGCGGTGACCCTTCGTATAAATGGCAAGTCGAGTTGTCTTGAATGCTGCAGCGCGCGCCAATGATAATCGGCGCTTCGTCCCCCCGCAAGACCGCGTTAAACCAAATCGTTGATTCTTTGCCAATCGTGACGTCCCCAATAATATGCGCTCCTGGGGCGATAAATACGGTTTCATCTACTTTTGGCATTTTGCCGTTGTATGGATAAAGCATTCCCATCCTCCTCAAAGTATGATAAGGTTATGATAAGTATAACACAATTTTAACGGGGTGGGAATTTTATGAATGATGTTTGTCGACTTTTACAAATTCGTTATCCGATCATTCAAGGGGGAATGGGAAACATCAGCAACGCAAAGCTAACCAGCGCCGTGTCGGAGGCAGGCGGGCTGGGGACGGTCGGCGTCGGCACGATGCCGCCTGACGAAGTGGAAGAAATCATTGTTGAAACGAAGCGGCGCACCAACCGCCCGTTTGCCGTCAACATTCCGCTTCAAGTCACGCCATATTTGGAAGAAATGGTGTCGCTCGTGTTGAAACATTGCGTTCCGGTCGTCTCGCTGTCGGCGGGAAATCCGGCGCCATGGATTCCCCGCTTTGCCGCACAAGGAATAAAAGTCATTGTCGTCACCGCATCGGTCAAGCAGGCGAAAAAAGCGGAAGCGGCAGGAGCGGACATCATCGTCGCCGAAGGGTATGAAGCAGCCGGCATCAACTCTTCGCTGGAACTGACGACCATGACATTGATTCCGCAAATCGCCAGCGCGGTGAACATTCCTGTCGTCGCAGCCGGCGGAATCGGCGACGGAAGGGGGCTGCTTGCCGCCCTTGCTCTCGGCGCGCAAGGGGTGCAGTTAGGAACGCGCTTGATTGCGACGAAGGACGCTCCGTTTCATGAAGCGTACAAACAGCTGATTACGAATGCCGAGGACAATGAAACGGTGATTGTCGGCCGCACGGTCGGACGTGTGCGGCGCATCATGCGCACGCCGTACGCCGAGAAATTACTTGAATTAGAAAAACAAGGAATGCCGCCGGAACAGTTTCAAGAATATACGTCGGAAGACCGCCATCGCCGCGGGGCGCTTCACGGCGACTTTCACGAAGGATTTGTCAACGCCGGGCAAATTGCTGGCTTGATTGACGACGTGCCGACAGTGGCGGAACTGTTCGAGCAAATGATGGCGGAAGCGAAGCAGCAGCTCGGAAAGCTTCGCGCTATTTTAGGAGAATGAAATAAAGCATGGATCGGAGGGTGTCTGCGATAAGACACTCTTTATTTTTTTACGATTATTATTTTTTTGAAAATTATTGACTTTCTTTGTTGGTTATTGATAATATTTATTTAGTATAACGTTATTTTAACGTTATTAATATTTTTTATAATAAAAAGTTGTAATCGCTTCCAAAAAGGCTACATAACAAAAAGTATTCGTCAAACCAATTTCAAGGAAAACGAGGGGGAGTAAGGATGAAAAAAGCGGTCAAACGTCTCGCTGTGCCTGTGCTCGCAGGAATGTTAGCGCTTACAGGATGCGGAAAGGAGGAAGCGACCGGTAGCAAAGGAGATGAGAAGGAAGGCAAGACAGTGACGATCGGCGTCACGCAAATTATTCAGCATCCGTCGTTGGATGCCGCTTTTAACGGCTTTAAAAAGGCATTAGAAGACAACGGATTCAAAGAAGGGAAAAACGTTAAATACGACGTGCAAAACGCGCAAGGCGACCAAAGCAACAACCAGACGATCGCCAATAATTTTGTCGCGGAAGGTGTGGACCTCATTTTCGCCAATTCGACTCCTAGCGCGCAAAGCGCCTTGAATGCGACGAAAGACATTCCGATTGTATTTACGTCTGTCACCGATCCGGTTGGCGCCGGCTTAGTCCCGTCCATGGACCAAGCGGGGGAAAACATTACCGGAACAACGGACAGCCACCCGGACGCGATTCGCAAAACGATTCAGTTTATTGACGAACAAACGGACGCCAAAACGGTCGGCTTGATTTATAACGCCGGGGAGCAAAACTCGGTGGCGCAAGTCAAGAAAGTAAAAGAAGCGGCGAAAAACACGGACTTGAAGTTTGCCGAAGCGTCGGTGTCGACGACGGCAGAAGTGAAGCAGGCGGCGGAATCGTTGGTCGGGAAAGCGGATGTGTTTTATATCGTGACTGACAATACGGTCGTATCGGCGATCGAATCGGTCGTCAGCGTAGCAAACGAACACAAAATCCCTGTTTTTACCGGCGAACTCGATTCGTTAAAGCGCGGCTGTTTTGCGGCATATGGATTTGACTACTATGACATCGGCTATCAGGCAGGGAAAATGGCGGCAGCGATTTTAAAGGGTGAGAAAAAGCCATCGGAACTAAAGCCGGAATATCCGGACAAACTGAAGCTCGTCATTAACAAAACAGCGGCGGAAAAACAAGGGGTAAAACTGAAACCAGAGTGGGATAAGATGGCGGAGTATATCGAATAACCGAAGAAAGGATGAAGACCGTTGCTCACGTCGATGATCGGTGCGGTGGAAGCGGGAATTATTTACGCGATTATGGCGCTAGGCGTGTATTTGTCATTTCGCATTTTAGATTTTCCGGATTTAACGGTCGACGGCAGCTTCGTCACCGGAGCGGCCGTAGCGGCAACGCTCATTGTCAGCGGCGTTAATCCGTTTGTGGCGACAATCTTGGCTCTTATTGTCGGCTTTCTTGCCGGCTGCATTACCGGGCTGCTCCATACGGCGGGAAAAATTAACGCGCTTTTGTCGGGAATTTTAATGATGATCGCCTTATATTCGATCAATCTTCGCATCATGGGACGCTCTAACGTTCCGCTTCTCAATCAAAAAACGATTTTTACGACCATTCAGGAATGGGGGGTGAAGGCGGGGCTTGACCCTGCCGCGGCGAAAACGTGGGGGGTTTTCCTCTCGATGGCGCTGCTTACGCTGCTATTCAAATGGTTTACGGATTGGTTTTTGCAGACGGAAATCGGTCTTGCGATCCGCGCTACCGGCGACAATCCGCGCATGATTCGCAGCTTGTCGGCCAATACAAATTTATTAATTATCATCGGCCTCGGCCTTTCCAACGCGATGGTCGCCTTTTCCGGGGCGCTGATCGCCCAGTACGGTTCGTTCGCCGATGTCGGCATGGGAATTGGCATGATTATTATTGGGCTCGCTTCCGTCATTATCGGCGAGGCGGTGTTTGGCACCAAAACGATTGCCAGAACAACGCTTGCGGTAATCGGTGGCTCGATTATTTACCGCATTGTCGTCAGCTTGGCGCTGCAGGCGCAGTTTTTAGAAACCGGTGATGTTAAATTGATTACCGCCTGCATCGTGATCATCGCGCTCGTTGCACCGCAAATCGTCCGCCAGCGCCAGGAGAAAAAGAGAAAAGAACAGCGGCGGCAGGAGCGGGCACAGCTTGTCGCCGTTTCCGCAGGCGGAAAGGGGGAGAGCGATGTTACGGTTAAATCGGATTTATAAAGTGTTTAACGAAGGGACACCCGATGAAAAAATCGCCCTGCAGCATGTGAATTTGACGCTAAAAAAAGGCGATTTTGTCACGATTATCGGCAGCAACGGCGCCGGCAAGTCGACGCTTATGAACTTGATTTCCGGGGTGATGTTTCCCGATGAAGGGACGATTTACATCGACGGCCAAGACGTCACGTCCATGCCGGAATACGTCCGCTCCCGTTATATCGGACGCGTCTTTCAAGACCCGATGGCCGGCACGGCGCCAAGCATGACGATTGAAGAAAATTTGGCAATGGCGTACGCCCGCAGCCAAAAGCGCACTCTAAGACGCGGGGTGACGAAAAAACGGCGCGATTATTTCCGAGAAATATTATCGACGCTTCACCTTGGGTTGGAAAATCGCCTGCAGGCGAAAGTCGGCCTGCTTTCCGGCGGGGAGCGGCAGGCGCTGTCATTGCTCATGGCGACGTTTACCGAACCAGCGATTTTGCTTTTAGATGAGCATACCGCCGCGCTCGACCCGGCGCGGGCGGAGCTGATTACGAATTTAACGAAAGAAATTGTCAAGAAGCACGGCTTAACGACATTGATGGTCACCCATAATATGCAGCAGGCGATCGATTTAGGAAACCGTCTCATTATGATGGACAAAGGACAAATCATTCTCGAAGTCGACGAAAACGAAAAGAAAGGATTGACCGTCGAAAAGCTGCTGGCGGAATTCCAGCGCATCCGCGGTGAGCAGCTCGCAAGCGACCGCGCGGTGTTAAGCTAAAATAAGCGATTAAGAAGCTTCTCTCTTTTTTTGATATAAAACAATTTAATATATAACGTTTTAAAAACGTATATATAATTTATAGAAATAGAAATGATCGTTTTAATCGATTTTCCGCATTCGTCTTTGCCCACATCAGGGAGAAAATCCTTTTTCCCGCCGTTAGCAACAAACCGGTTTAGGGAGGAATAACGATGAGTACCGTCATCAGACAAACGAGCCAGGTGGATATATTTACGCAAATGCGTGAGCATGAGCAAGTAGTGTTTTGCAATGATGAGCAAACAGGATTAAAAGCGATTATTGCCATTCATAATACGACGCTCGGCCCGGCGCTTGGCGGATGCCGCATGTATCCGTACGCGACCATCGAGGACGCTTTGTTCGACGTGCTTCGTTTATCGAAAGGAATGACGTATAAATGTTTGGCGGCCGATGTCGATTTTGGCGGAGGCAAAGCGGTCATTATCGGCGATCCCCGCAAAGACAAAACGCCGGAATTGTTTCGCGCCTTCGGCCAGTTTGTCGAATCGTTAAACGGCCGCTTCTATACGGGAACCGATATGGGAACGACGCCGGACGATTTCGTTCATGCGTTGAAAGAAACGAATTGCATCGTCGGCGTTCCCGAAGCATACGGCGGCAGCGGCGATTCCTCGGTGCCAACGGCCTTAGGCGTCATTTACGGCATTCAAGCGACGAACAAAGTCATTTGGGGCAGTGATGCTCTGTATGGAAAAACATACGCGATTCAAGGGTTAGGCAAAGTAGGCAAGAAAGTCGCCTTGCAGCTGTTGGAAGAAGGAGCGGATTTATACGTTTGCGACATTAACGAAGCAGTGGTCGAAGAAGTGGTGGCGTATGGCAAAAAACTTGGCGCGAGCGTGAAAGCAGTGCAAGGGCCGGAAATTTACAGCACCGATGCCGATGTGTTTGTTCCATGCGCCTTTGGCAACGTCGTGAACGATGACACGATCCATCTCTTCAAAGTAAAGGCGATCGTCGGCTCGGCGAACAACCAGCTTCTCGACGTGCGCCACGGGCAGCTTTTAAAGGAGAGAGGAATCGTATACGCACCTGATTATATTGTGAATGCCGGCGGGCTGATTCAAGTGGCTGACGAACTTTATGGGCCGAATAAAGAGAGAGTGCTCGAGAAAACGAAAACGATTTATTCGACGCTTCTTCATATTTACGCCCAGGCTGAAGCCGAGCAAATCACCACGGTTGAAGCGGCCAACCGCTTTTGCGAGGAACGGCTGCGGCAACGAAGCCGCCGCAATAACTTTTTTACCCATCATAAGCGGCCGAAATGGGATATTCGCCGCTAACAACAAGGAGGGATTCGATGGAACGGCAATTCCCAATCAGGCAAATCATGGATGAACAAGGGCGGATCGTAGAGCCCGAGTATCGGGAGCAAATAACGAAAGAACTCGTAATGGCGATGTACCGTCATCTTATCCGGACAAGAACGTTTGACCGCAAATGCGTCAGCTTGCAGCGGCAAGGGCGGATCGGCACGTACGTTCCGTTTGAAGGGCAGGAGGCGTGCCAAGTCGGCAGCGCCCTCGCTTTAGAGGATGGCGATTGGATGTTTCCGACGTATCGCGACCACGGGGCGATGATGACGTTTGGCCGCACATTGACACAGACGCTTTTGTATTGGAAAGGGCGGACGGAAGGATGCATCCCGCCGCAAGGGAAAAAAATCGTGCCGCCGTACGTTCCGATCGCGACGCAGCTGCCGCAAGCTGCCGGAGCGGCATACGCGGAAAAACGGAAAGGAACAAAAAATGCGGTGATCGTTTATTTTGGAGACGGCGCGACATCGGAAGGCGATTTTCATGAGGGGTTGAATTTTGCAAGCGTTTTCAATGTACCGGTCGTCTTTTTCAATCAAAACAATCAATATGCGATTTCCGTGCCGATCACCCGGCAAATGAAGTCAAAAACGATTGCGCAAAAAGCGCTCGCCTATGACATTCCTGGCATTCGCATCGACGGAAACGATATTTTCGCCGTCTATTTTTACACCAAACAAGCGTTGGAACGGGCGCGAAACGGGGAAGGGCCGACGCTGATCGAGGCGGTCACCTGGCGCTACGGCGCCCATACGACTTCCGATGATCCATCGAAGTATCGCGATCAAGAAGAAAGCAAACGGAGACGGGAAACGACCGATCCGATCATGCGGCTCGAGCGTTTTATGCGGCAAGAAGGCTTTTGGGATGAAAGCTGGGCCATCGATGTACAAGAAGGGGTAAATGCGGAAGTGGAGCAGGCGGTGGCGGAAATGGAACGCTATCCAAGCGCCAATCCGGAAGATATGTTTGATTATGTGTTTGCCGAGCCGACGTGGACGATTGCCGAGCAAAAACAAGCGTATATGGAGTGGAAACGGGGGATGGAAGGATGACAACAGCGGTGAATACAAAAACGTTGACGCTCGTGCAGGCGGTAAACGACGCGTTGCGCACAATGTTAAAAGAACGCGACGACGTCATTTTGCTTGGCGAGGATATCGGGAAAAACGGCGGGGTGTTCCGCGCGACCGAGGGCTTGCAGGCGGAGTTTGGCGAGGATCGGGTCATCGATACGCCGCTTAGCGAAGCAGGGTTTACCGGAGCGGCGATCGGGATGGCGCTAAACGGCTTTCGTCCGGTCGTCGAGATTCAATTTTTAGGATTTATTTATCCGGCGTACGAGCAAATTATGACCCATGCGGCGCGGATGCGGGCGCGGACGATGGGGCATTTCACCGTCCCGATGGTGATTCGTGCCCCGTACGGTGCGGGGGTGCGCGCTCCGGAAATCCATTCCGATAGCACGGAGGCATTGTTTACCCATATGCCCGGCATGAAAGTCGTCTGCCCCGCCTCGCCATATGATGCGAAAGGACTGCTGATTGCCGCGATTGAAGATCCGGACCCGGTGCTGTTTTTGGAGCCGATGCGCAGCTACCGCGCGTTTCGCGAAGAAGTGCCGGAAGGAAAATATACGGTGGAAATCGGCAAAGCGAAAAAATTGCGCGAAGGCGACGACGTGACCGTGATTGCTTGGGGGGCGATGGTGCCGGTGGCGATGAAAGCGGCGGAAAGCGCCGCGAAAAAAGGAATCCATGCCGATGTGATCGACTTGCGCACGCTCTATCCGCTCGATAAAGACATGATCGCCGCGTCGGTGCAAAAAACGGGACGAACGGTGATTGTCCAGGAAGCGCACGCCACCGGAGGACTGGCAAACGATATTGTCGCGCTGATTAACGATACATCGTTTTTGTATCAAAAAGCGCCTGTAGCGCGCGTCACTGGATTCGATGTCCCGGTGCCGTTTTTTGCCTATGAAGACGATTATTTGCCGACGCCGGCACGCGTCTTGCACGCGATTGAAAAAACAGTCAACTTCTAGCGGAAGGGGTAGAAACGATGGAAGTAAAGCTTCACGATATCGGCGAAGGGATGACGGAAGCGGTTGTATTAACGTATCTCGTGCAAAAAGGCGACTATGTCAAGGCCGATCAGCCGCTGGTCGAAGTCCAAACAGATAAAATGGTGGCGGAAATCCCCGCTCCATCGGAAGGAATCGTGCAAGACATTCTTGTCCGCGAAGGGGAAACGATAGCGGTCGGCACGACGATTTTGACGTTGCAGACAAGTGCAGCGGTGAAGCCCAATCCCGCTTCTTCCTCCAATGCAGCGGAATCTTTCCGTTTGCCAAGCGCCAACGAGGAAACAGGCGGTTCCGTCCTGACGAAGAATATCCGCCGCGTGCTTGCCACGCCGTATACGCGCAAGATCGCCCGCGAACATGGCGTCGATTTGGAACAAATCACAGGCACTGGTCCAGGCGGGCGCATTACGGATGAAGATGTATACCGCTTTATTGAGGCAAAGCAAACAAAAAGCGCAAGCAGTGCGCCGGTTGCCGAAGCGGCGCCGAAAAAAGAAAGTTCGTCCGCGCCCGCCACATCGGTTCTCCCGTTCCGCGGACGCCGCAAACAAATCGCGAAAAAAATGGCGCAGTCGCTATATACGATACCGCATTGCACCCATTTTGAAGAAGTCGATGTCACGGAGCTCATTCGTTTCCGCGAAGAGCTGAAGCAGCATGACATCCACATTTCGGCAACGGCGTTTTTCATTAAAGCGCTGTCACTGTCATTAAAGCAGTTTCCGATTTTTAACGCGCGCCTTGACGAAGAGCGGGAAGAAATTCACTTATATGCTGAGCATCATATCGGCATTGCCGTCGACACCGAAGACGGCTTAATCGTACCAGTGATTAGGCATGTAGAAAGAAAATCGCTGCGGGAAATTCACGAAGAGGCGAAACAGCTTACGAAACGGGCGCAGGAAAACAAGCTGTCCGTTTCTGAAATCACGGGAAGCACCTTTACCATCAGCAACGTCGGCCCGCTTGGCGGAAGCATCGGCGCGACGCCGATCATCAACTATCCGGAAGTGGCGCTGATGGCGTTTCATAAAACGAAAAAACGGCCGATGGTGATGGAAAACGACGAGATCGCCGTCCGTTCGATGATGAACATCTCGATGTCGTTTGACCACCGTGTGGCTGACGGAGCGACAGCGGTCGCGTTTACGAACTATTTTGTGAGACTTATTGAAAATCCGAAACGAATGCTTATGGAGTTGGTGTAAATGGTCGTTGGAGAACTGGCACAGGAACGGGATGTCGTCATTATCGGCGGCGGGCCGGGCGGATATAGCGCGGCGATTCGCGCCGCCCAGCTCGGGTTGTCGGTCACGTTGATAGAAGAAGGGGAACTTGGCGGCGTCTGTTTAAATAAAGGATGCATTCCGTCAAAAGTATTTGCCCATGCGGCGCAAAAGATGGCAGACATCCCGCATCTAAAAGATATAGGAATAGATTTAGAGAATACTGGCTTCCAACTTGGCAAGCTGCAAAACTATAAAGCGAAAATCATCACCCAGCTCCGCCAAGGCGTCGAAGCGCTTTGCAAGGCCAATCGCATCGAGGTCCTTCGCGGCCATGCCTCGTTTTTGGCGGAAGACCGCATCGGCGTTGAAGCGGGCGATGCTTTTGAAGTCTACCGTTTCCGGCATGCGATCATCGCCGTCGGCGCGTCGCACATTTCGCCGCCGTCCGTTTCCGTTGACCATGAACGGATATTAAACGTTGATTCCATCTATAGTTTAGAGACATTGCCCGGCCATTTGCTTGTATATGGGAACGACTATATCGCGCTCGAAGCAGCAATGAGCTTCCACGCGTTTGGCTCGCAAGTGTCGGTCATCAGCGATGACGGTACGTTTGGCTTGGACGGCACCATTGCGAAAGAACTGCAGCGCATATGGAAAAAACGAAAAATCAAACTTTATACACGATGCCAGATCGAACGGGTCGAATCTTCTCTCGACTGCGTTGCGGTGACGATCCGGACAGCGGAAGGAGAAACGGCCACCCTTGAAGGAACTCATTTATTTGTTTCGTGCGAGAAAAAAGCAAATACCAATGGATTAGGCATCGAGCGGCTTGGCATAGAAACGGATGAAAACGGGTTTATCCAGGTCAACCGCCAGGCGCAAACATCCCTTTCCCATATTTATGCCGTTGGCGATGTCACGGGCGCACCGTTTTTGGCCGTCAAAGCGATCAAGCAGGGAAAAGCGGCGGCGGAAGCGATCGTTGGGCAAGCGGTGGAAGTCGATCTCACCTTTCTCCCGACTGTCGTCCATTCGATTCCGCCAATCGCCAGCGCCGGCCTGACGGAAACAGAAGCGCGCCGCCAGTACGGGGCAGTCCGCATCGGCGAATTTCCGCTCGCTGGAAACGGATATGCAAGCATCCTCGGGCAAAAGGACGGGGTGATCAAAGTGATCAGCGACGCCGCCACTGATGTCCTTCTCGGCGTGCACATGATCGGCGCCGGAGCGGTGGAGCTGATTTCCAGCGGAGTGCTCGGCTTGGAAATGGCCGCGCGCGAAGAAGACTTCCGCTTCCCGCTCTACCCGCACCCAAGCGGAAACGAAGCGCTGCTCGAGGCGATCGAAGCGCTCCGCGCGCAAGCGATCCACCTCGCACCGGCAAAGCAAGGAAAAAAGGAAGGCCAAGCAAAAGGCGTCACTATCTAGCAGCGGCACAAAAGGATGTCTCGAAAAAGGTTTCGGGGCATCTTTTTTATTGGATTGGAAGGCACAACGTTCGGGGATTCGGATTTTGGGATGGTTGAGGGATTTTACATATTTTAGAGATTGGCTATTTTGCTTTTAGCTTATCTACGACTTTGAATTTTGCAGTTTTCCCTCCCTTTTTAGGATTTGAAGATACTTTTTTAAAATTTCATTCTCCGTGTCTAGCTCTCGTATGATTGCATTCTTGTCCATTTAAGGATGATTCCTAAGCCTACTTCCCCGTACACTTCATATGATCCATCCATTTGTAAATATAGTCGGTATCGGTAATACCGAAGTGATATGCAATGGCTTTTACACTTTCTCCTGACAAGGCTCTTTTTACCACTTCGAGCTTTAATTCCGTATAGGTTCTTCTTTTCGTAGACATGGTGATCGGCTTCTTTCTACTTCCTGTAGTATGGGCATCTTCGATTTATACATGTCTACTTTCGATGGCTCACTCCACCTATCACCACTCCAAATTATCGATGGTAAAGATAATTAATTACATAATTATTGGCAGTGCTTTTAGCATTTTGGTTCTGGTGCAAAAAACCATGTTAGATAAACTGACATAAAGATTGTTCCCATTTTTTAAATATACTTTAATAGTCTTGTAAATTTCTTTAAAAAATAACGTGACTTCCGAGGATAAGTACTCTTTTAAGTGTGTTGCGATTTAGTATATCAGTTCAAACCAGATATTGTCATTATGGATATAAAAATGCCGAAGATGGATGGTATAAAAGTGACTATAATCATCAGAAATTTCGAACAATCAGCTGTTATCTTGCTGACAGCATATAGTCAACGTGAGCTTGTGAATGATGCGAAAGAAGCAGGAGTAACAGGTTATTTAGTAAAACCTGTTTCGGAAGAGGATTTAATTCCAGCCATTGAAATTGCTAAAAGCCAACAGGAGAAATTTCAATTGTTAGAAAGAGACATTCAGCTATTAAAAAAGTCAATATAAGAACGAAAAATCATTGAAAAGGCAAAGGGAAAACTAATGAAAAGATTTTCTTGTACAGAAGAAAGAGCCTATGAATCGATGAGAAAAAAGAGTATGGAACACCGCATTTCTATGTTTAAATTGGCTGAAAAAATTCTTGAAAAATACGAGAAATCGGTTTCGAATAACTGAAATGCAGAATTTTTAGGATGTGAGTAGAGTGGAAGGTCAATCGATTATTAGTGTTGGAATCGACATCGGAACAAGTACGACAAAATTTATTGTCAGTCATTTAAAATATGCAAAAGTATCTAGTCATTTTTCTTTACCTCGCTATGAAATTGTTGAGAGAAAAATTGTGTACGAAAGTCCTATGTACTCAACGCCGTTAAAAGAAAAACGGGATGAAATTGATTTGAAGACTCTCGCGGAATGGCTTGAAGAGCAATATAAAAAGGCAGGAGTGAATGTATCAGAAGTAAAATCTGGCGCTGTGATCATAACCGGCGAAACGGCGACGAAAAAAAATGCAGAGAGCATTCTACATTATTTAGCTGAAAAATCCGGGGATTTTGTAGTTGCCATTGCTGGTGCTAGTTTGGAAGCGTTGCTTGCCGGCAAAGGATCTGGTGCTTTTTTGCGATCTAAAGAAGTGAAAGGAACAGTTGCCAACATTGATATTGGGGGCGGAACGGCGAATGTTGTACTTTTTCGGAGGGGGAAAGTATTAGGTGCCATTACCTATCATGTTGGTGGAAGATTAATCGAATTAGATCAGAATGGTGAAATTACGTTTATATCCACATCTATTCAACCATGGTTACATTCGAAAAATTATCGACTGCAGGTAAAGAAAAAAATTTGTTTTAAAGAAATGCAGCAGATTGTCCAAGAAATGTGCAAAGATATGCTGAATTCGTTAACTGGGCAGAAACCGATTCAGTTGGATGATTCACTAATTCACAGCACGAGTTTTCAAGTGATTCCTCCTATCGATGAGGTGATGATTTCAGGAGGAATTGGTCAGTTGCTTGAGAAAGAAGCCCCTAAAACGATCTATGACACGGCTGTTTATGGAGATATTGGTCCGCTTCTTGCACATGAAGTAGTAAAGGCGATTGAAAATAGTTCATTAAAACTAATAAAAGCAACGCAAACATCTCGGGCAACGGTAATCGGGGCTGGGATGCAAAGTACAGAAATTAGTGGGGCTACTATACATGTTGCCTCGTCACGTCTCCCAATCCGCAATTTACCAATCATGATGGTTGAGCTAAACGATGAACAAATAAAAAATGGAGATGATGTGTATGAGCAAATCAAACATGCGATGATCGAGTGGAAGCAATATTTTCAAGGGGAACAAGAAATTCCTTTTGCCATTCATATTCGGGGAATTTCTTATTGTTCCTATGCAGCATTAAAAGAAGTAGCTAAGATATTATTTTCACTTTATGAAAAATATTTTCCAAGGAATCCTGTTTTAGTAGTCATCTGTGAAAACGATATTGCGAAAGCACTCGGACAATTGCTAGTGCTTCAATCTAAAAATAAAGTAGATATTATTTCGATTGATCAAGTTGTAGTCGAACAAGGTGACTACATTGATATAGGAGAAACAATCAATCAAAGTATGGTTCCTGTAGTCATCAAAACGTTGGCTTTTATGAAAAATTAGGAGGTGATTCCATTTGAAAACAACGGTCACATTAATGGGAAAAACTTATCAATTTAAAAGTTTGAAAGAAATTATGGCAAAAGCGAATGAAGAAAAATCAGGTGACCAGCTAGCAGGGATTCATGCGCAAGATGCACAAGAGCGTATTGCAGCAAGACATGTTTTATCAGAGTTAACTCTTGCTGATATTCGAAATAATCCTCTTTTGCCGCCAGAAGAAGATGAGGTGTCACGTGTTATCGAGGAAGGGGTTAACGAAAAAATTTACGCATCAATTCGAAATTGGACGGTTGCGGAACTTCGTGAATACCTTTTATCACCGAATGTTACGAACAACGAAATTACTCATATTCGCCGAGGATTAACAAGCGAGATGATCGCCGCAGTAACGAAGATTATGACAAATTTAGATTTGATCCAAGCAGCATCAAAAATCACAGTAGAAACACGTTGTAACACAACTATTGGTCAAAAGGGACGATTAGCAGGGAGAGCACAGCCTAATCACCCTAATGATAATCTGCAAGGAATCAAGGCAGCAATTTTTGAAGCATTGAGTTACGGTGTTGGGGATGCGGTTATTGGAATTAATCCGGTTATTGATACGGCAGACAGTGTGAAGGCGATTTTAAATATGACAAAGGAGTTAATTGAGAAGTGGAATATTCCGACGCAAAATTGTGTTTTAGCACATGTAACAACGCAAATGAGGGCGATTAAGCAGGGAGGGGCAGCAGATTTATTATTCCAAAGTTTGGCAGGTACTGAACTAGGAAACAAAGCATTTGGCATTAGTGTCGAATTGCTAGACGAAGCAAATGAACTGATTTTAAAAGAAGGAACAGCTGCTGGTCCGAATGTATGGTATTTCGAAACAGGACAGGGATCAGAACTGTCAGCAGATGCTCATCATGGCATTGACCAACTAACGTTAGAAGCTAGGTGCTATGGGCTAGCTAAGCGATATAAGCCGTTTATAGTGAATACAGTAGTGGGCTTTATTGGACCCGAGTATTTATATAACAGTAAACAAGTGATTCGTGCGGGACTTGAGGATCATTTTATGGGAAAACTTCATGGGTTGCCGATGGGAGTAGATGTTTGTTACACCAATCATATGAAAGCGGACCAAAATGATATGGAAAACTTAGCAGTCCTGCTGGCTGCAGCGGGTGTCAACTTCTTAATCGGTGTGGCTATGGCAGATGATTGTATGCTAAATTATCAATCTCTTAGCTTCCATGACATTGCCACACTAAGAGAATTGCTTCACATGCGACCGGCTCCGGAGTTTGAGCGCTGGTTAGAAAAAATGGGAATTATGGAGAATGGAAAATTAACATCGATAGCTGGTGATCCTACTTTATTTTTATAAATCTGTAGAGGTGGTATGTGAAATGAATCAAGCGGATATTCAACAAGAGAAAGTGATGATGGAATTACAGACCAGAATATCTCAGCAATCAAAAGACAAAATCGATAAAGACGAAGCGGAAAAAAGTTTTCATTACACTGCGGTTGATTGGTTAACCAATGTCCCAAATCCAAAATTTCCTGAAGGAATTGACGAATTGCGAAAAGTAACTCCTGCACGTATAGGAGTATGGAGGACAGGAACACGTCCACTGACGAAAACAATTTTAAAATTACAGCTTGATCATGCTGCAGCTGTTGATGCTGTTAACGGAGAAGTCCCTGATAGTTTACTTAAAGAATTTAATTTATTTACAGTAGAGACTTGTTATGAAAATAAAGAGGTTTATTTAAAGAGACCGGATAAAGGTCGGGTTCTTACCGAAGAGGCAGTCAAAACGATCCAAGAAAAATGTGTGAAAAATCCTCAAGTACAAATCGTTGTTTCTGATGGGTTAAGTGCGAGTGCGATTGAAGCAAATCTCAGGGACATTTATCCAGCATTGTTGGATTCATTAGAAGTAAATGGGTTAACGCAAGGAACTCCTTTTTTTGTAAAAGGTGGAAGAGTGGCATGCATGGATCATATTGGTGAGATCTTGCAGCCAGAAGTTCTTGTCCTTTTAATTGGAGAGAGACCAGGTCTTGTTTCTGCCAATTCTATGAGCGCCTATATGTGCTATAGACCGAGAAAAGGAATGATAGAGTCGGAGCGAACGGTGATTTCTAATATTCATTCAGGAGGCACTCATCCCGTTGAAGCAGGAGCCTACATTGGTACCGTTTTACGGAAAATGATTGATCAGAAAGCTAGTGGAGTTCGTCTAGAACTATAGTGGTAATTTGAAGGGGAAGGAAGGATAGAATGACAAATAATACGAATAACCATTTACACAAAGAGTTAAAACCGATCCATTTGTGGGGAATCGCAGTAGGAATGGTGATTTCAGGCCAGTATTTCGGATGGAATTATGGATTTGAGCAAGGTGGAACGATAGGATTAGCGATTGCTTCGATTATTGTCACTATTTTTTATACGACTTTCATATTTAGTTATTCAGAACTCTCTACATCCATTCCACACGCTGGAGGTCCATCCGCCTATGCAAGGAAAGCGATGGGCCCTTACATGGGGTTTATGACGGGCTTAGCCTGTTTACTTGAATTTGTTTTTGCTCCGCCTGCTATTGCTGTTGCGACAGGAGCCTACATTAACTTTTTAATTCCAAGTATTAACGCTGTGTATGCTACAGTGGCTGTTTTTTCATTTTTTATTTTAATTAATCTAATAGGGGTAAAAGGAGCTGCAATCATTGAGCTTGTTGCTACTATTTTAGCTTTGATCGGTTTAATTATTTACTACGTTGCTGGACTTCCTCATGTAAAGAGCTCGATGATATTTAATGACATGTCATTTTTTAACGGCTGGACTGGAGTATTTGCCTCTATTCCTTTTGCCATTTGGTTTTTCCTTGCTATTGAGGGAGGAGCGATGGCAGCAGAAGAAGTTCGTAATCCTAAAAGGGATATACCAAAAGGATTTATTTCTGGAATTTTGACATTAGCGATTGCAACAGTTTTCACATTACTTGTTACGGCGGGACTTGGCGGAGGACAAGGAAAGCCTGCTGATTATCCGCTTCCGCAAGCGTTAGCTGGCGTTTATGGTGAAAACAATATGTTACCAATAACTGTCGCCGTTATTGGGTTGTTTGGATTAATAGCAAGCCTACATGGTATAATCATTGGTTACTCCCGACAAACATTTGCATTAGCCAGAGCGGGATATCTGCCTAGATTTCTCTCTAATTTATCAAAAAGAGGAGTTCCGCATTGGGGATTAATTGTACCTGGTATCATAGGAGTAGTTAGTGCTGGTTCAGCTAGTTTTGCCAATGCTTTGATTATCTTATCTGTATTTGGTGCGATTACCATGTATTGTTTGAGTCTCATATCACTGTTTGTATTGCGGAAAAAAGAACCTCATATGGAACGACCTTTTAAGGTAAGCTACCCGGTTGTTCCAGGAATAGCACTCTTTTTAGGTATTATTTCGTTCTTTTGCGTATTAAAGTATAGTGTGTTAACTACAAATCTCCCTCTCTTCGGAATCGAAATTCCATTAATCGCTGTAATTTTGTTCGTATTTGGCGCGGGAAGTGTTTACTACTTCTTAGTAGGTGTAAAGAAGATTCGTCCAATATCTGAGGAATTTGTGTCTATCGAAGACGTAGCATCTAGTCAGCAGAATGTATCGTTATAAGTCTTTATAAAAAGCAGTTCATTGTTATTCCAGCTTGTCGACAAAGCCGACAAGCTTTTTTATTATTATTGTTGGTTTTGAAAAATTACCCAAGCATTTTTTAATTAATAATTTCGATTAAATCAACGAACTCTGACTTGTTTAATAAAATTGAATTCATAAAAAAACTCCCCTATCTTCAGCATCGTTTCTCCACTCCATCCAAGATGTTGTTTCGAAACGATTATCTGTTTGGGGATTTTAAACCGGCGATTTTGAGGAAAAAATAGGTTCTTACGTTCTTTTGGTGAAAAGTCGAGATAATTGAGAATGAGTAGCTAAAAAACTCTAATTTGCACACTAATTTTCTCAATTAGCCTCTCCCTATCACCAAGATTGCGTAAGAACCAAAAACTAATCGTCCTTGACAAATAAAGCTAATCTAGAAAATCACTAGTTGCTTTTTTGCGATTGATATGATTGATATATTTATTCCAACTCACTTAATGTAAGCTGATACAGACGAGGATCAGATTCTTTGTAAATTCCTGCTTCCAAAATCCTTTTCATATAAAATTGTTTTTTCTTTTTAATAGCTTCTCTCAGGAGTTTAGACATCGGGCT